>JBAYDQ010000025.1:0-6938 GCA_041668145.1 Bacilli bacterium
ATCGACTCTTTCTTTAATTCTTCTACGAGTTCACGGCAGATATAGATGGGATGTCCGTGTTCGTTTTTAAAAGTAGGGATGCGAATATCACCTTTTCCATTTAACAAAACTTCAATGGTCTTTTTTTCAACGAATGGACAATCACCAGGCAAAATTAAGATATCAGAATGAACATTTTTAATACCGCAAAGAATGCTGGAAAACATACCCTTGTCATAATTTTCGTTATGGACGATTTCCACTTGAGAAAAACTTGATAGTGCTTGACGAATATCTTTATCATAGTGACCTGTCACCACGATAAGATGATTGACGAATGGCAAAAGGCTCATCACAGTATGAAAAATAAGGGGTTTGTCATTAAACCTCAATAACATTTTGTTTTGTTTTGCTCTTGAAGAGTAGCCTCCTGCAAGAATAATGCCTTCAACCATAGTAATGAATATACTTATTTTATAAGTTATTTATTATCGCTTCAAGTTCACGATTGAATAATTACGGTGTAAAATGAAAATGCAACCAATAGTTGCGGAAATGAAAAGCAGAGTTGGTAGCAGCAACCAATAAAAAATTGATAAATTAAAAACGTCGCAAGGAGGAAAACAATATGAATATCGAAATTGCGGATCGTCTCGTGAAAATGAGAAAGAAAAATGGCTATTCTCAAGAGGAGCTAGCCGACAAGTTAGGATTATCTCGCCAAGCGGTATCTAAATGGGAGCGCGCGGAAGCCTCTCCTGATACTGATAATCTTATCTGTTTAGCAAAACTCTATAATATGTCTTTAGATGATTTGCTTAATACCAGTGATGATGTTAACACCATCATCAAAGAACAAGTTGAACCAGAGGAAAAAACTGAAGAGTCAAAAGATGAATCAGAAAAGAATGCTCAGGAAGAAACAAAAAAAGATTCTTCGGCAGAAACTGAATCAAATGAAGAAAAAACTAATTCTGGAAAAAAAGGACACGAAAAAATTAACATTGATCAAAGCGGAATTCACATTATTGATGATGATGGAAGTGAAGTTCATGTCGGATGCGGTGGAATCCATATCAAAGAATCAATGAAAGATGTGAAAAGAAAATGCAAATATCATAAGCAGCATTGTTTCGATAAAAAACACACTGTCAATGGCATTATTCTTTCCAGCTTGATGTTATTAGCTTTAGTGGCCTATGTGCTTTTGGGAACCTTAGTTAATATGTGGTATAACGCATGGGTTGTCTTCTTTGTCCCTGAAATTATCGCTTCTTTTGTTCGGGCGATTGAATATAGAAAATTTACTAAATTTAATATCGCCTTTGTTGCGCTATTTGCTTTCTTCTTTGTCTGTATGGTCATGCCAGGATTAAGCAGTAATTTATGGAATCCAATGTGGATTGTCTTCTTAGCAATTCCCATTTACTACACCATTTTCGGATCAATTGATAAAGCTATTGAAGAATCAAAAAGAAGAAAAGGAATTGATGTTTATATTAAAAGTGACGCCATCGACAACGATGATGAAGAGGATGACGAGGATGATGACGAAGACGAGGATGACAAATAAGTCGTCCTCTTTTTTTCTTCTGCTAGCATGATATACTATTAAAGATTTAATGGGGTTTTATTATGAAAAGATATGTTATTTCGTTAGGTGGGAATGCGTTAGGAAATAACGCGGAAGAGCAAAGAGAATTGCTCAAAAAAGTTGCTAAACCAATTGTTTCATTAATTAAAGATGGCAATGAAGTTATCATCGTTCATGGAAATGGCCCACAAGTGGGAATGATTAATTTAGCATTCACAGATGCCAAGAGCGTTCCTGATATGCCTTTTCCTGAATGTGGAGCAATGAGTCAAGGTTATATTGGCTTTCATATTCAAAACGCTATTGATAATGAATTAAAGACTCAAAATATCAATCGTGATGTCGTCACAATTATCTCTCAAGTTCTGGTTGACAAAAACGATCCACTATTTCAATCTCCTTCTAAACCAGTTGGATCTTTCTATAGTGAAGAAGAAGCTAAAAAAATTGCTAGCGAAAAAGGCTATACCATGAAAGAAGATGCTGGTCGCGGTTGGCGCCGTGTCGTTCCCTCCCCTTTACCAATTGACATTATCGAGAAAGAAAGCGTGTTGAGTCTAGTTAATTCTGGCCATGTCGTCATCTGTGCCGGTGGAGGAGGAATTCCAGTCATCAAAAATGAAGATGGCATATTAGAAGGTGTCGCCGCAGTTATCGATAAAGATTATGCGTCAGCCAAAGTAGCTGCTTTAGTTAACGCTGATTATCTTGTGATTCTCACGGCTGTTGATAATGTATGCATCAATTTTAAAAAAGAAAATGAACTTAAATTAGAGCGAGTCTCTATTTTGGATATGGAGAACTATATGACAGGCGATTATTTTGCAAAAGGCAGTATGTTTCCTAAGGTCAATGCTTGCTTAAAATTCTTACAGGAGAAGCCAGGAAAAACCGCTATAATCTCTTCTCTTGAATCAGCCGAGAAAGCGTTTAAAGAACAAGCTGGCACAATCATTAAATAATCTTGAATTTCATTAAAAACGGTGCAAAAAGCCGTTTTTTTATTTAATAATTACTTTTATTCTTAAATTTTAAAAAACAAAATCGACATTTTTCACAAAAAAAGAACGCCACTTAAAGCGTTCTTTTAATATTACGAGTTATCTATTCAATGACTCGGAATTTAAGAATTCCAGATAAGGAATGAATTGCTTCTTTTAAGCAAGTTTTTTCGCCTTCTTTTTTAGCGAAGTCGATGATTGTCACCCCATAATTGCCTTTTTTAGCGGTTGCGCTCTTTATCACGTTACGGCATGACAAAACCGTTTGGATAATTTTTTCACCACCAAGAACTGCTTCATGAAGAACAACTAATCGTTTTCCTTCTGGCTTTCCTAAATTGATGGCTGGGTAATTAACTGAGTTTACAATGTTACCACATTCAATAAAATCAATGATTTCATGCGCAGCCATCGCAGCACAATTATCTTCAGCTTCTTCAGTTGAAGCGCCAAGATGTGAAAACGCAATAACACCTTCCATGTTGGCGGTTTTATAATTGGGGAAATCAGTGATATAACGATGTACTTTTCCCGAAGCTAATGCTTCTTTCATATCGTCATCATTCACCAAAGCATCACGAGCGCAATTAATGATGTTCACGCCACTTTTCATTTTCTTTATGGAGTCGGAATTAATCATTCCTTTTGTGGAGTCTAATAGAGGAACATGAACGCTGATATAATCAGACATCTCATATAATTCATCAAGTGAGACAAATTCCATATCAGCAGGAAACAATGATTTATAACGTTCAATCGTTGATTGACTCGGTTCCACGCCCACGACATGCATGCCCAAACCACCAGCGGCTTGAGCGACTAAAGCTCCAATCGCTCCACATCCAATTATGCCAATAGTTTTACCAAGTATTTCATTTCCGGCGAAGGCAGATTTAGCTTTTTCCATGGATTTGGCGATTGCTTCATCTTCGCGATTGTTTTTGACCCACTCCATTGATCCACGAATATCACGAGCGGCTAAAAGCATGCCAGCAATAGTTAATTCCTTAACTGCGTTGGCGTTAGCGCCTGGCGTATTAAAGACAACAACACCAGATTTAGCGTAATCATCAAGCGGAATATTATTAACACCCGCCCCAGCTCGAGCAACACACAAAACACTTTCAGGTAATTTCATCTCATGCATAACAGCACTTCTGACTATAATAGCATCGGCGTTTTCAATCGTCTCCGTGTTAACTTCATAAGAACGAGGTAATACTTTTAACCCCACAGGAGAAATCTTATTTAAACAAAATATTTTTTTCATTAATAACTCCCCCCTATTTATGAGCTTCTTCAAACTCTTTCATGTAATTGACTAAAGCCTTGACGCCCTCGATAGGCATCGCATTATAAATAGAGGCTCTTAAGCCACCGGTTGAACGATGACCTTTTAAATTCGTAAAGCGATATTTCTTTGCTCCTTCAAGGAATTCAGCATCAAGTTCTTCGGTTGGACAACGGAAAGTCACGTTCATTAATGAACGACTATCTTTATCGACATAAGGAATAAAGAACTTGCTTTGATCAAGATAGCCATATAGGATTTTAGCTTTTTCTTCATTAATTAATTTACGTGCTTCAAGGCCACCAGTTTTTAATAGCCATTTAAAGACTAAACCACAAACATAAATAGCAAAGGTTGGTGGAGTATTGTACATCGAACCATTTTCGGCATGGACGCGATAATCTAAATAAACAGGGAGAGGTTGTTTAGGTGCTTTTTCAAGCAAATCCTCGCGAATGATATAGATTGTGACACCAGCGGGGCCAACATTTTTCTGAGCACCGGCGTAGATAAGACCGAATTTTTTAACATCGATAGGTTCGCTTAAGAAGCAAGAGGACATGTCGACAAACAAAGGAACATTTCCTGTTTCAGGATAATCCTTAAATTTACTACCATATATGGTATTGTTGTCACACATATAGACATAATCGGCATCTTGATCATATTTAATATTTTTTAAATCAGGGATGCGCTTAAAGCCTTCAGAAGCACCATCGGCGACAACATTCACTTGCGCAAATAACTTTGTATCCTGAATGACTTTTTTTGTCCAAACACCAGTATTGATGATGTCAACCTTTCCCGTGAAAGCGAAATTCATTGGAATCATTCCAAAACCTAAAGTAGCACCTCCTTGAAGAAAGATAACCTTATAGTTTTCAGGAATGCCAATCAACTTTCTTAAATCAGCCTCGGCAGTATCAATGATGTTTTGATAAAATTTGGAGCGGTGTGACATCTCCATAACCGACATGCCTGATCCATCTTTATCAAGCATCTCTGCAGCGACTTGTTCGAGAACTTCTTCAGGCAACATCGCGGGTCCGGCTGAGAAATTGTAGATTCTGTTTTCTTTCATATTGAAATCTCCTTTTCTAAATAAAATATTAACCTCTAATGCTTTTAGCTTCGAGATAATAACGTTTTTCTGATGCGTGCCCCATTGAAAAACTTTTTCGCGGAAGAACAGCGTCTTGACTGACAAATGCAAAAATATCACTTTTGCCTAATGCAGGCATATTAATAGCAACAGAATTTTTATGTTCATTAGCAATATTAATCAACGAACATTCATCGTGAATATAATCGACAGATGTTTGGGGATTATCTTTTAAATACTCATCAATAAATGATTGAATGATTTTATAAGTTTTTGCCACGTTTGCTGGGGTTTTGATAGTTTTTTTACCATTAATTTGATCAAATATATAACATTCACAACACGGACCATCACAAACGGATGATAACTTTTTTTCAAAATTTGGATCAACATTATAAAGGATACGATGAATCGGTTCAAAGTTGATTCCTTGGTCATAGACATTATTGACTTCCACAAGCGCAAATCGAGCGGGATGATGGTCTTTTTCTTCCGCGGTTAGACTAGGCTTTATTTCTTCCCAATACGCTTTGGCTGTCGCTAATGAATGATTGCCATCACCAACGATGAAATTTAACCCATTATTATTTTTAATATACAGTCGTTCGAATGAGTCAATCACCGCCTGAGTATCAGTAATTTTATAGCCGCGAAGATGACCGCCATTTTGATTTAGGTCAAAATCATATAAGAGAGGAAGACTACTTCTTTTTTCATAGAGAGGTTCGACGATAGTCTTTTGCGGATCATCAAACAATAACAAAGTGTGAGGAAGTTCAATAGGCGCGTCGTGTCGTATTTTTAAACGAGGTGGTATTCGCTCCACAATTGTCGCCTCGCTAGCTTTAATGGAACACTTTATTCCTCTTTGATAAGAATAATCTTCTAAATCAATCGCTAAAATTAAACCAAGACGTCGAGTGTGATAATCAGTCGTTCTTTCAACGAGAACAAAGCATGGACCAATATCCTCTAAAATTCCCTTATCGAGATAATTTTTAATATTGGCATTAATTTTATTAACATATTCAACATTATCACAGCATTCCAAATATGCTTCCGGAAAAATCATATGAAAGGTTGATGGTTTTTCGCCAATTGCCTTTTTCAAATCATCCCAATATTTTTTTTGGCTCGTGAATTGATCGCAAGCAATAACAGCATAAGCGGTCATATCCGTACCTTTTTTGGGAAGCAAAATATGAGGAACTCTAATAGTGTTAAAAGACATGACTAGCAAACACCTTGTGCCAACATGGCATCTAATACTTTGATAAATCCAGCAATATTCGCTCCAAGAGCTAGATTGCGAGGCTGATTAAATTGAACCGCCGTTTCATAGCATTGAGCAAAGATGTTTTTCATAATGACCTTTAACTTCTCGTCCACTTCTTCAAAAGTCCAAGATAGATGCATAGCGTTTTGACTCATTTCTAAGCCCGATACAGCCACACCGCCAGCGTTGCTAGCTTTTCCAGGACTAAACAAAATATTATTATCATTAAAGAATCGAATAGCAGGTAAATCACAAGGCATATTAGCGCCTTCAGCAACCACATAACAGCCATTGTTCTTTAATTGTTGAGCGTTTTCTAAATTAATCTCGCCTTGAGTGGCACATGGCATGGCGATGTCACAAGGAACATTCCATAAATCGCGAGAGACGCCACTATGTTTAACATCTGGATGATTTAAGGCATAGTCTTTGGTAAATTCACCCTTGTTTTTGGCAAGTTCAATAATCTCTTCGACATAAAGGCCATGAGGATCGCTAACATAACCATTAATGTCACTCATTCCAACGATAATCGCTCCGAGTTCCGATGCTTTCTTTAAAGCCATGGAGCCAACTTTTCCGGAACCAGAAATAATGACTTTTTTACCTTTAAAATCGGTATGAAGATAAGTTTTTAATATTTCTTCTACGAAATAGCAAAGTCCATAACCAGTCGCTTCTGGACGACCAAGTGA
>JBAYDQ010000026.1:0-6737 GCA_041668145.1 Bacilli bacterium
GAAAAGACCGTCGTGTGGGGCGTGAGAAGCGGCAAAGAAGTCGCTTACGCTGTCAAAAAATATTTAGGAGGCAAATAATATGGTCCATAAAGATTTATCGATCACCTTCATGGGGGTCAAATTTCCTAATCCATTCTGTTTATCTTCTTCGCCCGTTGGCAACTGCTATGACATGTGCGCCAAAGCCTATGAAAGTGGGTGGGGTGGTGTCGTCTTTAAGACCATTGGTCCTAAACATTACATCATCGACGAAGTATCCCCTCGTTTTGATGCTTTAACAAAAGAAAACGAACCCTTCGTGGGCTTTAAGAATATGGAGCAAATCGCTGAGCATTCTCTTGAAGAGAATCTCGCTGATCTCCGCAAATTAAAGAAGAACTATCCAAACAATGTTTTAATTGCTTCCATCATGGGGAGCAATGAAGAAGATTGGGAAGAATTAGCTCGTCTCGTCACGGAAGCGGGAGCGGATATGATTGAATTAAATTTCTCGTGCCCGCAGATGACTTCTCACGCCATGGGCTCGGATGTGGGTAGCAACCCCGAATTATGTCGTAAATATTGTCAAGCGGTTCGCCGTGTCACGAAATTACCATTTATGGCCAAGATGACTCCGAACATCACGGATATGTGTGAGCCAGCCATCGCTAGTATTGAAGGGGGCGCCAATGGTGTCAGTGCCATCAATACCATTAAATCAATCATCAATCTTGATCTTGATAAAAAAGTTGGTCTACCAATCATCAATGGTAAATCATCGATCTCGGGATATTCCGGTAAAGCTGTGAAACCAGTCGCTTTGCGTTTCATTCAACAAATGAGAACGAACCCCAAGCTTAAAAACGCTGAAATCGCTGGTATTGGGGGCATAGAGACGTGGGAAGACGCTGCCGAGTTCATTTTATTAGGCTGTAAGACTTTGCAGATTACCACGGCGATTATGCAATATGGCTATCGCATCGTCGAAGATCTCTGTAATGGCTTAGAGCATTACATGGAATCTCAACATGTTGATCACTTAGAAGATTTAGTGGGTCAAGCGACGAAGAATAACATTCCGGCCGAAGCCCTTGATCGCGACTATGTCGTTTATCCCGATATTAATCTTGATAAGTGCGTCGGCTGTGGGCGATGTGTTATCTCCTGCTACGACGGCGCTCATCAAGCTATGGAATGGGATGAAGAAAAACGTCAACCACGTTGTAATCACGAAAAATGTGTCGGTTGTTTACTTTGTGGACTTGTCTGCCCAGTCGGAGCCATTAATCTTGGCGAACGAGTTTTGAAGGAAGGCCGTAAACCTCGTAATCTCTCTCGTATCGTTTTACAAGATGTCGTTGAAAAAATCTAGACGATTTTAAATAAAATAAAAGGCTGAATTTAATTGAACTCAGCCTTTTTTATTATGCGATTAGATTTAGATTTTCATTGCGACATCCCAAGCGCGCCAAATGACGGTACGTAAGTTACCGACACCATGGCAATCTCCGACGAGATGGACATGTTTTCCTTCTGGAGAAAGAGGAGTGGGAATATAACCAATCGAGGTGATGACTTTGCTGGCTAAGAGAGTGGACTCCTTGCCATCTTTATCAACGATAATCACTCCATCATTGTTAATCTCTTTGACTTTAGTCTCGAGATAAACTGGAGTTTGGTGTAAAGCGAAATAATCGCGAAGATAAGAACTATTAGCTAAGCAAACACCCTTGACAGCGATGAGATCATTCTTCATTTCCACAATCGCGGGTTTCTTGCCATTGAGGCATAATTCATAAGCGATTTCACAACCAGTTAAGCCCCCGCCGATGATGACGGGATTCTCACCGACATCTTTAGAGCCAGATAAGAAGTCGACAGCTTCAATGGCTTTTTCACTGCCGGGAATATGGAGGTGACGGGCTTTCGAACCAGTGGCGACAATCACTTCATCAAAGTCTTTGCCTAAGCATTTTAAGCAATCCGCCTTGGTGTTGAATTTAATTTTAATTTCCGGATATTTTTTAATTTCATGGATATACCATTCAATTAAGCGACGATCATTCTCTTTAAAGACAGGAGTGGAAGCCGCGGTGAAGACACCACCTAATTTATCGCTCTGCTCAAAAATAGTGACTTGATGTCCGCGCTTGGCGCAGACAAGAGCGCTCTCCATCCCACCAATACCACCGCCAACGATTGCGACGTTCTTAGCTTTCTTAGCTTTCACAATTTTATATTTTGTCGATTGCATCGTCTCGGGATTAATGGCGCATCGAGCCATATGGAGAGCATCGCTTAAATCTTGATCATTAGCGACACCTTTATAGTGACACATATTAAAGCACCCATTATGGCATTGAATACAAGGACGAATGTCTTCTTCCTTATCTTTCATTAGTTTGCTAACCCATTCTTCATCGGCTAAAAATTGACGAGCGACACCCATGCCATCAATTTTCTTTTCTTCGATGGCTTTCGCTGCGATTTCAGGAGTCATACGACCAGCGCAGACGACGGGAATATCGACAAACTTTTTAATGTGTTCAACTTCGGGGAGGTTGCAGTTATCATTCATATACACTGGTGGATGAGCCCAATACCAGGCATCATAGGTGCCATTATCACAGTTGAGCATATCATAGCCAGCTTCTTGGAGATATTTAGCCGCTTTCTCGCTCTCCTCCATGTCACGTCCGACTTCTTGATAGTCTTCACCGGGCATCGCGCCGACATTAAAACCCTTTGTCTTACTGACAACAGAATAACGTAAAGAGACAGGGTAATCTTGTCCACAAGCCTTTTTAATGGCTTTGACAATCTCGACTGGGAAGCGGTAGCGGTTTTCAAAACTGCCACCCCATTTATCTTTTCTTAGATTGGTGTATTTTAAGGTGAATTGATCGAGGAGATATCCTTCGTGGACAGCGTGAACTTCAATCCCATCAACCCCAGCTTCTTGACATAATTTAGCGGTCTTAGCAAAAGCTTCAATAATCGCTTGGATTTGTTTTTCCGTCATAGCTTTTGTCATCACCTTATCGCTCCAACGATTCGGGGTGACGCTGGGCGCGGCATTGATCCAGTTCATATTGAAGATTGGTTTCATTAATCCACCCATCACTTTATTGGTGCAGCATTTGACCATGATATCGTTTAACGCCATTGAACGGCCAAAGCCGGCAGTTAATTGAACGAATAATTTAGCTCCTGTTTTATGAAGCTCATCCATAAAGACTTTGAGTTTTTTATACATTCCTTTATTGGAATAGAGCCAACCACCCATCATCGGATTCTTAACGGGGGCGATACCAGGGAGAATTAAGCCGACATTATTTTTGGCTTTCCCCATGATGAATTTGGCTGCTTCTTCATCGAAGTGGGCTGGTTCCATCCAACCAAAAAGACTAGTTCCACCCATGGAAGTCATGACAATGCGGTTTTTGATTTCGACATTGCCGATTTTCCATGGTGTAAATAAAGGATTATATATTTCTTTCATAAGAGTACCTCTATTACTTATTCTAAATGAAAAAGTCGGCTATTGTATAACTATTTAATAAAATAGTGTTATGATTTAAGTAATCAATCGCATTGATACATAACAATAAGGAGACAAAACGTTTTATGTACAAACCAAAAATGGAATTAACTCCCGAACAAAGAGATATCCTTAATGGCAAGCAAGGCGAAACGATGGCTAAAATCATGGAAACAATCGTGATGTTTGGCGATATGTTTGAAGCCCCTCGACTCGTCAAAGTCACTCATGATGAAGGACATCTCGTCACTTCCTTTGGTATCGGAATTTTGGAACCATTATTTTCTTTAATGGATACAATAATTGGCGACGATATTCACGCTAAAGGAAAATTTACTGTCGATCCACGACCTTATGACTATAAGAATGTGAAATGTTCACTTCTTGATAAATTAGTCTTTAGCAAAGTTTTGTATTCGCAACAGAAAAGATATGAAGAGCAATTAAGAAAAGTCGGTCTTCGCGATCCGAATGCTTTTACTTGTACTTCCTATTTACCAGAAGTCGGCAACATCCCTCAGAAAGGCGATGTTCTCTCATGGGCTGAGAGTTCGGCGGTGGTTTACGCTAACTCCGTCTTAGGAGCTAGATGTAATCGCAACTCGGGTGTTCTCGATCTCTTTGGCTCTATTATTGGCTATGTTCCAGAATTCGGATTTTTAACCGACAAAGGGCGAAAAGCCACTTGGAGAGTTATCGTTAAAACAAAGAAATTGCCAGAGGCTCAAATTCTCGGATCAGCTATTGGCATGAAAGTATTGGAAGATGTTCCTTACGTCGAAGGACTGGATAAATTCTTAGGAACAGAAATTACAGATTCCGTTGTCGGATATCTTAAAGATTTTGGAGCCGCCACCGCTTCTAATGGCGCGGTTGGACTTTATCATATTGCCAATTTAACGCCAGAAGCGCAGGAATTGGGCGAGAAATTGCTTGTTGAACAACCAAAAGAATACATCATTGATGATGCGGAATTAGAACGTGTTTATCGCGAGTATCCCATCATGTGGAAAGATAAAACCAAGAAAGGCAATCTCGTCTTTATCGGCTGTCCTCATCTCACTTACCAACAATTATGTGATTGGACTGATAAGATTGTAAATGGCTTAAAGGAAAACAGCAAACAGAAAGTTACTGTTAGAACTGTTTTAACCTCTTCACCTGATGTAGTTAGCAAATTTAAAAAGAGCGATAAGTACGAATTGTTGATGAGTACAGGAGCAAAGCTTTCGAGCATCTGCCCATTAATGTATACCAATAATCCCCTCACGAAAAAGAAACGAATTATCACTTCTTCAAATAAACTAAGAACTTATTCATTAGCCCGCTATTATAAAGATGAAGAAATTCTCAATTTCGTCACAGGCAAGGAGGCCAAATAACATGAAGCAATTTAAGGGACGTGTCATCACTAGTGGACATTTGGTTGGAGAAGCTGTCGTTTCTCATCAGGGTGTCAATACTCTTGCGTCTTTTCAAAAAGCAGTTGTTGGCAAGAAAAAAAGAGCGGTGATTTCCGATCAAGGCAACAAAGATATTTATGGCATTGATGTGACCGATAAGATTTTGTGTCTTCCAATAACAATTGGATCGACAACAGGTGGCTTAGTGATTCAGACAATTTGTGCGATGAAAATTGCTCCCGCTGCTTTCTTATTTTCTGAACACATTGATTCTCTAGCGGGTTCTGGCATTGCTTTGGCTAACATTTGGGAAAATAGTGCCGTTATCGCTATCGATGAACTCGGCAAAGAATTTCTTGAATCAGTAAAAACTGGTGATCAAGTGGAAATCAAAGAAGACGGAACCGTCATCATTTTATAGTTATCCTTTATTTATTATTTAATTAAATCTCAGTCCAAAATCGGATTGGGATTTTTTAAATTTTGTTTGCGCGCTTACGCCCGCCCCTACTTTTTGTGCTTGTCATAATGCGCGTATCTGCGTAAAATAAATGGGCTGGTTTTATGCGATAAACCAAATAGGAGGTTATTATGCCGCATTTACAAAGTAGTGCTGTAACGCAAATTACAAAAATCGTCGAACGTTACAAAAATGAACCAACTCCATTAATGATGATCCTCGAGGATGTCCAAAAAGAATATGGTTATATTCCTCTTGAAGTTCAGGAATTGATTTCTGATTTGACCGGAGTACCAGTCAGTGAGATTTATGGTGTGGTGACATTCTATTCATTCTTCTCGTTAACACCAAAAGGAAAATATGTCATTGGTGTTTGCTTAGGAACAGCTTGTTATGTTAAAGGTTCTCAATTAGTCTTAGACAAATTTAGTGAAATCTTAAATCTTAAACCAGGTGAAACGACTTCTGATGGTCTCTTCACTCTTGATGTTTTACGTTGTGTCGGAGCGTGTGCGATTGCTCCCGCCGTTTCCGTGAATGGAAAGGTCTATCCACAAGTAAAACCCGAAGACGCTAGTAAGATTGTTAACGAATATAAAAATAAAGAAGTGGAGGCTTGCTAAAATGGCTAAAATTGAAACGATTAAAACCGAAAAACAATTATTAGATAAAATCGAACATTGTGGAGCGTGCCTCGAAAAGAAATTCCACTGCCAAGATGGACATCGCGCAATCGTCATCTGCGGTGGCACGGGATGCTTATCTAGCGAATCAGCCGAAATCCTTGCCAAATTCCAAAAATTAATTAGTGAAAAAGGCTTAAGCGAAACAGTTACCGCTAACATCGTCGGATGTTTTGGTTTCTGTTCGCAAGGTCCTTTTGTGAAAATTTTCCCTGAAGAGACTCTATATACTAAGGTGAAGATGAGCGACGTGGAAGAAATTATTGAAAAAGATATCATCAACCATGAAATCGTGGAACGTCTTTTATTTGTCGATCCCGTCACTAAACAAAAAGTTCAAAAACAACACGATATTAACTTTTATAAACTACAAAAGCGTGATATCGCTCTTCATGGCAATGATGAAATCAACCCGGAAGATATCGATGAAGCTTTAGGCGATGGAACTTTTGTTGCTTTAAATAAAGCGTTGCATATGACTCGTCAAGAAGTCATTGATGAAGTTCTAAAATCGGGTCTCCGTGGTCGTGGAGGCGCCGGCTTCCCAACTGGCCGCAAATGGCAATTTGCTTATAATGTCGAAAGTGACGATAAATACATCATCTGTAATGGTGATGAAGGTGATCCAGGCGCTTTTATGGATCGTTCTATCATTGAAGGCAATCCCTGCA
>JBAYDQ010000027.1:0-6495 GCA_041668145.1 Bacilli bacterium
CGTGCATTTCATGAGCGATGACATAAGCCAGAGTCGTCTTGCCTAAGCCAGGAGGACCATAAAATAAAAGATGATCAAGAGGTTCATCGCGATGAAGAGCGGCACCAATAAAAACATGAAGGTTTTTCTTTAAGTCCTTTTGTCCCACGTATTCTTTGAGGGTTTGAGGACGTAAAGAAATCTCTTCTTGACGATCGATTTCATGAGGTAAAGCATCTATTAATCTTGGCATGGTTTTCTCTATTTCTTTTTTAATTCATTGAGCTTATTCAAAGCTAGTTTTAAAACATCTTCACAGCAAGCATCAGGCTCGTTAATTGTGGCTAAAACACGATCGATAGCCGCTCCTTTAAAGCCCATTGATTTTAAAGCATCATAAACATCCTCATAGACTTCAGGATTACCCTTTTCACCGCCAGTTAAAACGCCCTTTAAATCGAGAATTATTTGAGCGGCGGCCTTTGCTCCAATGCCGGGAAGTTTCTTTAAATATGCGACATTATTGCTGGCGATAGCAGTGACTATTTGTTGAGGATTGGTCGCTCTTAATGCGTTAATCGCTGTTCGTGGTCCTAGACCTTTGACTTTAATGAGAGAGAGGAAGACTGATTTCTCTTCAAGGGTGGCAAAACCGACGAGATATTGTTCGTCTTCACGAACGACATTATAGGTATAAAGAAAAACATCTTTTCCCGTTTCATATTCATCGATGTGAGAAACTAAAATTTGATAGCCGACATCATGAACATCAACGACGACAGTATCACCATCAATGTGAGCGACTTTTCCCTTTAAAAAATAAATCATTTTTTCTCCTTTCATTAAGCATAAATGCTAATAAATAAAATAATGATGATAAGAGAGAGCAAGGCGGTTAATAAACCAGCTAAAACAGCGATGACAATTTCTTTATCTTTCATAATTAATCACGTTTAAATTCAATGGGTGTTGGAATAGCTTCTCGCTTATGACGACTGAGGAAATGAAGTTCTTCAATTCGCTTCTTTGCTTTGTTTGAAACATCTTTGCCAAGAAGATAATTATCTAATTCATCATAAGTGATTCCCATCTCTTTTTCATCAGTTTGTCCTTGAAAAAGACCGGCGCTAGGAACTTTATCAATAAGCGAAGTTGGAACTCCCAATAATTGAGCAGCTTCTTTCACTTCTTTTTTGTTTAGATAGACAATCGGCAAGACATCCGCGGCGCCATCACCATACTTGGTGAAATAGCCAGTATATCTCTCATCCAAATTGTCAGTACCAAGTACCAAACCTTGATATGTTTGTGCATAAGCGTAAAGAATAGTCATGCGAATGCGCACTTTGAGATTTGATTGAGCTTCTTGACTCAAAGTAATGCTTTGCTCTTCAAATCTTTTGACAGTGGAGTGAAAACTCTCTGAACCATCAATAATAAGATATTTAATCTTAAACTTTCTCACTAACAACAAAGCATCTCGTAAATCGCGAGGATCAGATTCAATGGGAATCATGAGACACATCAATTTGTCTTTTCCCACCGCTTCTTTGGTTAAAGCCGCGACAAGGGATGAGTCAATGCCACCCGAAAGACCAAGAACATAGGTTTTCTGATGACTTTCCTGCAAAAATTTTTGTAGGAATGTCTTTATTTCCAATAAATACTCGCTTAGTTTCATATGATCATCTTAAGTATTCAAAGGAGAAATCATCTAATAAAACAGTATCTCCATCAGTCGCTCCACGAGCTTCGAGAGCGTCATCAATTTTGAGTTTTCTTAATTTCATCATCAGAATCATCATGCCTTCATCTGTCGAAATATTCGTCATCCGATAAAATCTAATAATCTTATCTCCATCAATTTTCCATGTATGAGCGTCGAGACGATGAATAACAAATTCTTTTTCATCTGGAAGTTCATAAAGTTTATAGTCCAACTGTTTTTCTTCTTCGTCATAGAGAGGAAAGGCAGGGGTTTTTTCCATTAATTCGTAACATTGATAAACAAGTTTATCGATTCCTTCATCAGTCAAAGCAGAAATTGGTAAAATAGGAACATCAACTTGTTTTTCAAATTCGTGAAGACGAGAGATAGCGCCTTCTTCATCCATCTTTGAGGCTACTAATATCACCGGACGTTTTTCTAAGCCAAAGCCATAATTTTTTAGTTCATTGTTAATGACGAGATAATCATGATAAGGATTACGTCCTGAATTGCCCATATCAATCATGTGAACGATGACACGGCATCTTTCGATATGACGAAGGAATTGCAATCCCAAGCCTTTGCCTTGATGAGCGCCTTCAATTAAGCCAGGAAGGTCCGCCATGACAAAACTATGACCATCTTTCGTCGTCACGACACCGAGATTCGGCACAATAGTAGTAAAAGGATAATCAGCGATTTCTGGTCGAGCGCTCGAAACAACGCTTAATAATGTTGATTTACCAACGCTTGGATAACCAACAAGACCGACATCAGCTAATAATTTTAATTCTAAAATAAGGCGTTTGGTTTCGCCTGGTTCACCATTTTCGGCAATTTTAGGGGTGCGATTAGTGGAACTCTTAAAACAAGTATTGCCTCGTCCACCACGACCGCCTTTGACGACGCAGATCATTTTTCCATCTTCCGCCAAATCGCCGAGAACGCGATGATCACTCTCTTCAAAAACGACAGTTCCCACTGGAACATCAACGATAATATCTTCACTGGCTCGGCCGTATTGATTTTTAATGCCACCTTTTTCGCCATCACGCCCAATAAAGGTTTTGCTATGGCGGAAATTAAAAAGGGTATTAATGTGGCTATTTGCTCGTAGGAAGATGCTGGCTCCTCGACCACCATTTCCTCCGGCTGGTCCGCCATTTGGCATGAATTTCTCGTGTAAAAAGGCAATGGCGCCATCGCCACCTTTTCCACTTCTCACTTCAATAACTGCTCGATCAATGAACATTAGATATACTCCTCTTGTATTATACAAGCCCGTAAATAAAAAGACCACAATTAAGTGGTCTTATTTCAATGATTTTCGCTCGTTATTCGCTGACGATAATTTTAACAGCTTTACGATCTTTCCCGACGCGATAATACTTTGCAATACCATTCGCTGTGGCGAAAATGGTATCATCTTTTCCAATTTGAGTATTCTCTCCAGGATAGATTTTCGTTCCTCTTTGACGATAGATGATGGAGCCAGCATGACACCATTGTCCATCTGCCACTTTAGCGCCTAAACGACGACCAGCAGAGTCACGACCGTTTTTTGTTGAACCAACGCCTTTTTTCGAAGCGAAGAGTTGAAGATTTAATTTAAACATCATAACTATGACACACCTTTCTAAAGATTTTTGATTTCGATAAATTCCTGATGGCTCTCAGCGATAGTTTTTAAACTAGCGATGATCGTTTCCACCACGACTTCATCATGGCGAGAGAGAGGTTCAGTCGCTTCTAATGAAGCATAACCTTCTCGTAAAGTGAGATGGTTCTTTGTTAAATCTTGAATAGCATTGAATCCACCTGTTACAACAGCTGAAACAGCCGCGCAGACGAGATCTTGGCCATGTGGAGCGCTGTTAGCGTGTCCTTTAACTTCAAGAAATTTAACCTGATTCTCTTCTTTTTTGATTAAGACTTTAATCATTTTAGTTGTTGATTGTTTCTACGATCAAGCAAGTATATGGTTGACGATGACCAATGGTCTTATGATAGTTAACCTTTGACTTGTACTTGAAAACGCGGATTTTCTTTGATAAGCCTTGTTTCTCAACTTTGGCAGTCACAGAAGCACCTTCCACATAGGGAGTGCCAACTTTGACTGATTTGTTGCTAACAAGTAATACTTTGTCGAAAGTCACAATGGAATTAACTTCAGCTTCTAATTTCTCAACGAAAATTTTTGAGCCGACTTCAACGCGGATTTGCTTACCACCAGTTTCAATAATTGCGTACATAATGTCCCTCCTTTTAAATCACTAATGACTCGCTATTAAGGTATCTTAATAGATTTATGACCTTTTCTATGCGGTTGTAGCTTGTGAGGCGACAACGTTAGTAATATAACATATGTTATAAAGAAGTGTCAATTTCATTTTGTTGCAATTTCACGGCTAATTTGAGAAAGAAGTTTGTCTTTTTGAAAGGAATAGCCATCTGTTTCGCCAATAATCAGATGATCGATTAACCTCAAACCGATTTTTTTCGCCTCCTGTAAAATGCAAGTTGTAAAAATGATATCTTGCTGTGATGGCTCAACGGCGTCATTGGGATGATTATGAACAAGATAGAAAGATGAGCCTTTATTGATAATCAGCAAACGCAAAATATCACGAATCGAGCAGGAGACATTATTTTCACTACCAATAGAGAGAATCTGCTCAAAGATGATGTTTTTCCGATGATTTAAAATGATGATAGCAATCTTTTCTTGTGTTAAACCTCTTAAAAGAGGTGCGTACTTCTGATAGATAAAGAATTCATCTACGATTGGAACATTTCTTTCTAAGGCTGAAACTTGATATCTTTTGCCTAATTCAAAAGCCGCAACAAGTTTAATCGCTGAGGTATTGCTCAAACCTAAATATTTCGTAAAATCCTGATAAGGGGTATGAAAGGTGTTAAATAAGCCCTTCTTATCAAGGATGATATTATGAGCGATATCAATTGCGGAATGACCACTCGTTCCGGAACCGATAATCAACGCTAATAATTCGATATCTGAAAGATGAGAAATACCAAAGCGAAGAGCTTTTTCACGTGGGCGTTCGAGGACAGGTAAATCTTTAATTTGTGTCAAAATTAACTCCACGTAAATTTCCAGCCACCTGGAATGGCAGCACTCCCCTTGCTTGAAACAAAGAGCCGATAAATCACCACAGCCATCACGGCAATCGCAATAATCGCCATCACAGTCGTCAAAGTAATAGCTTCTCCGATGAAATGATTTTCCATTTGAGCTGGCGTCAGTTCAATGTAATTCATGTAAAAAACCTCCTAATAATCTAGGAGGCTTAAAACAAGAATTTTTAAGAAATTAAATTAGTTTTTCTTTTTTCTCAATTAGCGATTGCAGATTTTCTTTATGCTTGGCTAATTTGCTTTGCTCGTTGTCGATTTTTTCTTGAGGAGCTTTAGCGAGAAAGTTTGGATTGGTGAGCATTTTTTCACCACGTGTTATTTCGGATTTCTCGTTTTCGATTTCTTGTTCAATGCGAAGAAGAAGCGCTTCTTTTCCTGCTTCATTATCAATGAGCATGTCGCCATGATCATAGATTTTTAGTTCACCGCGCTGATTGAGAATTTCTTCACCGATGAAAGTGATGTCGCTAAATGTGAAACGTTTGAGATAAGTTTCAAATTCCCCAAAAACAGCCATCTTTAAATTAATATATAAATTAAGTTTTGCGTTAGGGGCTAAGTGATTCTCAATCTTATAATTGCGAACATCGCGAATCATCATAAAGAGAAGATCGACTTCACTGTTAACCTTTTCATCTTTAAGTTGTTCATTGACTTGAGGATAAGTTTCAAGCATCACTGAAGCTTGATGTTCAGGCAAAGAGAGATATAATTCTTCGGCGATAAAAGGCGTATATGGATAGATAAGAAGAATAATGTCTTTTAAACAGTGATACAAGACTTGATATGTAATGTTTTTCGCTTTTTCATCAGAAGAAGAAAGCGTCACTTTGCTCATCTCGAGATATTGAGAGCAGAAATCATCATAGACAAAGTTATAAAGATGAGTGCTCGCGGCGTTAAAATCATATTTATCCATATTGATAATCAACTTGCTAATCGTCTCTTCTAAGCGATTAATAATCCATTGATCAAGAGGAGAAAAAGACTTTTGTTCGAGATCTTCAGGTTTAAAATCTTCCGGTAAAACACTGAGGACATAACGAGCTGAATTCCAAATTTTATTCAAGTAATTAGAAGCGGAAATAACCTTCTCTTCCATATAACGCATATCTTGTCCAGGCGTGCTATTGGTCGTTAAGAAATAACGAAGAGCATCAGCGCCATATTTATTGACGATTTCAATCGGATCCACGCCGTTGCCAAGAGTCTTGGACATCTTGCGTCCTTGATCATCGCGAACGAGACCGTGAATGACGACTTCTTTAAAGGGCGGCAATTTCGTCATTTCTAGCGATTGGAAAATCATGCGACTAACCCAGAAGAAAATGATATCGTAGGCGGTCACTAAAGTGTCAGTTGGGAAGTAGCGGAGATAATCCGCTGTTTTTTCTGGCCAACCAAAAGTAGAAAAAGGCCATAAAGCACTGCTGAACCATGTATCGAGAACATCGTCATCTTGTCGCCAATTTTCACTGTCTTTCGGAGCATTCATTCCGACAAAAGTCTCGCCTGTTTTGAGATTATAATAAGCCGGAATACGATGTCCCCACCACAGTTGGCGGGAGATGCACCAATCCTCAACTTTTTCCATCCATTGGATAAAGGTTTTTTCAAAACGTTCCGGAACAAAATTAACTTTATTTTCACTA
>JBAYDQ010000028.1:0-6210 GCA_041668145.1 Bacilli bacterium
AATTACACTGGAATCGCTGAAAAACAGGGCATTAATTATGTTTTAAAAAAGACAGCCATAATGCCAAAAACGACGCAAAAAGCCAATAAAAAGATTGAAATTAAAGAAATATCTCTTTCTTCAACTCTCATTAATAAAGGTCGAGCTAGTCATACTGTTGACCAAAGCGTCGATTCCTCTCTTCTTGAATTTGGTGAAGAATTGCATCGCTTACTCGAAGCATTAGATTATGAGAACAAAGACATTTCATTTATCAAAAATCCACTCCTTCACCGCTGCGCTTATCATGTTTTAAATTCATCGCTGTTTAAGGATGTTAAAAATGATCAACTTCGTCATGAGTTTGCGTTCTTTGATGAAATTCATCACATTCATGGTATTATTGATTGTCTCATCATCACGGATCAAGACATTAAAATAATTGATTTTAAATTAAAAAACATCGATGATGAAAAATACCAAACGCAACTCCGCACATATAGAGATTATCTCAAGACGATTACCGCTCTTCCGATTCATCTTTATCTACTGAGTGCGATGACAGGGGAGGAAAAAGAAATTGACTAGTAAAATTGTAGCGTTAAGCCATGAACAAACCGATAAGATTATTGAGTTTCTCAAAGTTCCTTCTTCCGTGGATAAAAATTATATTTATGATGTTTATCTCATCGCTGTTGAAGCTATCTCTCAACTCTCTGAGATTTCCACTTTTGAATCAATTGTCAGCGTTAATTCCATTGAAATTATCGAATATTGTGTCGGGGAATTTATTTATAGTGTCGCTATTCGTACCCCTGAACAAATCGAAGAATTTAAAAATAATGAAAATATCAAATCATCGATGGCCTCAATTGTCGCCGATAAATATTTGACTCTCTCTAAATTTCAGCATCAAGAAAGACGGGTTACCAACTCTTATTTTCCCCCTATTTCCTCTTTGAATGTCTATCTTAATTTCACTTTGAATATCTTACAAAATTATAATAAAAACGATCCGGCTTCGACTCTTATTACCGATCTTCTGTCTAAGTCATTGAGCATCGCCAAATGTTCGCTTTCGCTTTTAGTTGAAGGTTTTGAAACTGAAGCTTTCTCTTCTTGGCGAACTCTTCATGAATGCGAATGTACCCTGGTCTTATTGGAACACTTTGGTTCTCCGCTCATTAATATTTATTTAAAACATATGCAGTATGGAATTGCTTTTAAAGATGTGATGGATGATAAAGAAAAGCAAAGTGCGATATTTAATGACATGAAAGAAGAAATGAAACAATATGATCTCAAGAGCAAAGACATTAAGAAGTATATTGAGTATGGATGGCTTTATGGCATCAAAGAATTCAAAGATAATCCATCTTATAAACTTAATTTTCGCGATGGATTAGAAAAAATTGCTGGTTTATCGATGTACGCCACTCGTTATGAGATGAGTTCAGAAATTATCCATAGCACGCCAATGCTTATCTATTCAAAAAAAGAATATTTCTACTATGTGACACTTCTTAGTTTGTATGAATCTTTCTTTCGCCTCGAAAAAGTCTTCGTCTCTTTGTTCTCACGGTGCGTGAGTGATGAGCAGATGAAACGCTACGAGACAATGCGCAATGTCTACTATGCTCAATTGGTGAACATTCATAAACGAGAAGCCAGCAATTTTAAGGCTTGGCAAGAAAAGAACAAGAAAAAAGGGAACTAAATGTTCCCTTTATTTTTTTATCTATTAATTATTATTACACGTCAGCGTAACAAGAACCGCCGATAAATTCGCGCATTAATGAATTGCATGGTACCCATTCATCAGGTAAATCATCAAAGAATTTCAACATTCTGATTAAGCGTTCGGCGATAGGGAAATATTCGCTTTCCACATCGATAACTTCGAGGAGTGGAAGAGCGTATTTTCTCATGCAACTTAACTCATAAGTGAGGAAGGAATTAAAGACATAATTAGCCCCTTCTTGAGTGCTATAAATCCATTTAAATTCACCGCGTCGGACGCTTGACCACATCGACATCGTTTCAATCGCACTGCTACCACGGAATTGATAATCGCGAACGATTCTTCTCAATAAACGTAAATCGGTCAAGGAAAGAGGGTTGTGATTATCGATGTTGACTTGAGCTTGAGGAGCGATAAAAATCTTAAATTTTTGGTGGCTAGGAATGGAAGCCGTCATTCTCTCGTTTAAAGCGTGAATGCCTTCAATAATAATTGGCTGATCAGAAGCCACTTTTAAAGTTCGACCCTTGACGCGATGACCAACTTTAAAATCAAATTTAGGTAAGTCGACCGACATACCGCAGATTAAATCGGAAATGTTTTGGTTGAAGGTTTCGATATCCAAGGCATCGACGGATTCTAAATCGGGGTTGCCATCAGAGTCTTTCGGAGCTTCATTTTTAGGACGATAGTAATCATCCATCGAAATACGGATTGGGTTAATACCGCGAGAGAGGAGTTCAATTCTTAAGCGATTGGCGAAAGTTGTTTTTCCGGAAGAGGAAGGACCAGCAATACAGATGAGACGAATGCTCTCTTTATCATTTTCGATCATATCGCCCAATTCGCAGAATTGTTGATTGTGTTTATGCTCGCATAGATTGATAAAATCAATCGGACCACCTTCTTCAATGCGTTTGTTAATGCCGACGATAGTGTCACCACCCATCGCCTTAGCCCATTGATGAGCTCGCTTCAAGGTTTTTCCAAAAGTAGGGGCATCTTCAAAAGGAGGGATTTCACCATTACATTCTGGTCGAGGATATTGAATGATGATACCAGGATGATAGAATTTAATATTCCATTTTCGGATATATCCAGTGGAAGGAACCATGCGGTTATACATGTAATTGACGTAACCATTACAATTATAGATATGAGCGGTTTTCTCTGGGCGATATTCCAAGATATCAACCTTATCTTTATAACCTTCTTCATTAAAAATGCGAGCTGCTTCTTCTTTGCTGACAATGCTTCTCACAAGAGGGAGATCTTGGTCGATAATTTTATTCATTTCATCAATTAAATCTTTAACCATGGAATTGGTGCTGCTCACACCTGGGGTGAGAATTTGCATAAAGATAGAACGAGAGACGTTATAAGAAAAACGAATCTCGAGTTCGGGATGGATGTTGCGCATCGCCATCGCCACTAAAAAACGAAGTGAGGCTTCGTATGATGGTTTGGCATCGCGGTCTTTGACGGTGAGAGGGACGATGACGGAATCCTTATTAATCGAATAAGTTAATTCGCGAACTCTCTTGTTGACATAAGCGCAAATATAATCGCGGTTATTACCGACGATTTCTAATACGCTGACTGGTTTATCATATGTTTTTGTTTCCTGATTAAAGGTCACGTTAAATGACATAATATTACCTCCTTAGATATAAAACTAGCACATTGATTTTATATAACAGAGCGCCATTATGCAAATAAAATCATCACAATCTTTCTCACCCATCCCTCTTATCGAATAATAAGGAAAGAAAAATGTTATTTCTCTTTCTCGATAAAAAGGCTGCGCGACCTGTTTCTATTGAAATTTGTGGGGAATATTAGGATAATATTACCTAGTAAGATAAAAGGAAAAAGATATATGAAACAAACAAACATGGTATATATTCAATCAGGCGGACCAACCTCGGTTATTAACTCTTCTCTCTATGGAGCGATTTTAGAAGGAAAAAGACATCCTGAGGAAATTACTCACATTTTTGGTTCGCAACACGGTATTGAAGGTCTGATTGATGATGATCTCATCGATTTAGGCCTTGAAGATAATGATCAAATCGAATTGCTTCTTCAGACTCCGGGATCAATTCTTGGCACCACGAGAAGAAAACTCCCCAAGGATTTTCATGATGAAACATATATGAAGATTATTGAAAATTTAAAAAAACATGAGATTAAGTATGTCTTTGTCAATGGTGGTAACGATTCGATGGACACCTGTTATAAACTTTCTCTTTTAGTCAAAGAATTAAATCTTGATATCATCGTCGTTGGTGTTCCTAAAACCATTGATAATGATTTAGCGTGTACAGACCATTCTCTTGGTTTCCCCAGCGCGGCAAAATTTGTCATCAACGCCATCAACGGCTTTGCGATGGACGCCAAATGTTTTAAAAAGGGCAAAATCCATATTATTGAAATTATGGGTCGTAATGCTGGTTGGCTTACGGCTGCTCCTGATTTGTTACCTGAAGATACGAGACCTCATCTTTTCTATATCCCTGAGCGTCCATTTGATCTTGAACAATTTCTTGTTGATGTCAAAAAAGTTTACGATCGAGTTGGTTATGCCCTCGTCGCTATTTCGGAAGGGATCCAATTTCCTCGCGATATGTCACATGTTCGGGTCGATGGTTTTGGTCACGCTCAATTAGGTGGTGCGGCCGCTGACTTATGTAATATCGTCGAAGACCGCCTTAATCTTCCGACTCGCTCAGTCGAACTTTCTTTAACGCAAAGAGCTTTCCCGGCTTTTATTTCGCTAACTGATCGAAATGAAGCAATTCGCACTGGCGAAATCGCGGTTCAAACCGCTTTGCAAGGTTTAACTGGCAAAATGATTATTTTTAAACGTATCTCTACTCATCCTTATATCATCAATTATGAACTCGCTGATTTGAGCAAGATTGCTAATGCGGAAGCGCGCATTCCTCCTTCAATGATGTGTGATAGTACTCGCATGGATGATTCTTTCCGTGAGTATCTCTCTCCTTTAATTGAAGGTGAAGTGACATTGAAATGCCAAAACGGTATTGCCGAAGTGACAAGATTAAAGAGGATTGCTCCCAAGGAATAGCCATGAAAGAAAGATATTTGAAACTAAATATTTATTATCAAGTATCGTTATGGTCATTAATAAGTCTATTTCTTTTATTAGTGATGACGAGCTGGTTGTTTTTTGTTGGTTATCTCGATATTCCTTTAGGAATTGTTCTCGGAGGACTGATTGGAACAACAAGTTATTTTGTTCTTGCCTTGATTGATAAAAAAGAATTAGAAACTCATCATTCTATCGGAAGCATTATCGTCGCTATCGCTCGCGTTCTCGCTTTATTAGCGGCAATGCTACTGGCCGCTTATTTATATTATCAATTGAATATAAAAATTCTTAATATTTTTGCGATTATGGGGGGCTATTTGCTTCCTCTTATCGTCTTATTGATTCTCACGTTACAAAAGAAGAGAGGAACAACCAATGTTTGATCATTTTTGGGACATTGATTTATCAGGCGAAGTCATCTCTTCCTTAATCGTGATGAGTATCATCATCATTTTATCAATTATTATTGGCATTATGGCTCATTTTCAAAATCCCTTAAAGCGACCGAAAGGACTTCTTTTGGTGGCAGAAATGGGCGTGGAATATTTTGATAATTTTGCTCGTGATATCGTCGGCACTAAGCTTCCTGGGATAGGAGCGTTTGTGATGGCGATTGCCTCATATCTTTTTCTCGCTTTTATCTTTGGCTTAACAGGCTTGCCTTCTCCTGTGACCAATATGGCGGTTCCTCTTTCCCTTGGATTGATTTCTTTCCTCGGCATTCACATCACTGCTATCCGCTTTAAAAAGTGGCGTTATTTCAAGCGCTATATCGAACCAATTCCGGTCTTTTTGCCTGTTAATCTTCTCTCGATGTGGGCTCCCTTATTATCATTGACTCTCCGTTTATTTGGCAACGCTATTGCGGGGTGGGCTTTAATGTCAATTATTTATTATGGATTAGATAATTTAGCGAATTTGATTTTTGGTAGTTTTCTCGCTTATGGGTGGAGCAGTTTATTTATTGCACCTATTATCACCCCTGTTTTACATGCTTATTTCGATCTTTTTTCAGGGCTGATTCAGACGGTTGTCTTTATCTCTTTAACGACGATATTCATCGGGCAAGAGATCCCTGAAGATGATGAAAATTTGTCTTCTACTATAGAAATATCAAGGAAAGGAGGACAATAATATGGATACATATCTCGCAGCTGCTATCGCCGTTTTAGGCGTTATGCCAAGTGCTCTTGGCGAAGGTTTAGTTTGTGCTCACGCTATCGATGGAATTTCTCGTAATCCCGAAGGCGCTAGCAAAATTCGTAGCACGATGATTTTGGCTTGTGCACTCGTTGAAACGACAGCTATTTATTCGCTTCTCATCTCAATTCTTTGCTTATTCAAAATCGGTGGCTAATAAGGAGTAAGAAAAATG
>JBAYDQ010000029.1:0-5890 GCA_041668145.1 Bacilli bacterium
AATAAAGGTCAAAGAATAATCTTTATTTGTGAGAGATAATACAATGAGTTAAAATAAGCGTGGCAAAAAATAAAAAGTTGTCAAAAGGAGAAAATATGTCAACACCTCATATTAATGCTCAACCTAACGCTTTCGCTAATATCGTTTTGATGCCTGGCGATCCGCTCAGAGCAAAATGGATTGCGGAAACTTATCTTCATGATGTTCAACAAGTCACAGACGTTCGTGGCATTCTCGGTTTTACTGGTTATACCAAAAATAATAAGCGCCTTTCTGTCATGGCTTCAGGAATGGGCCAACCATCCATCGGTATCTATTCTTATGAACTTTATACTGGTTATGGAGTCGAGGCTATTATTCGTGTTGGTACCTGTGGTTCTTATCAAGAAAATATCGATTTATTTGATGTCTTGATTTGTACGACAGCTTCAACAGATAGCAATTGGCAAGGACAATATGGTATCAATGGTACGCTCTCGGCTGGCTGTAACTTTGAATTAGCGATGGAAGCCTATTATCAATGCCAAAACGCTCAACTTCCTTATCATGCTGGCAATATTCTATCAGCAGATGTCTTCTACGATGATGATCCAGATATGTGGAAGAAATGGGCTAAGTTAGGATTGATGGGTGTCGAAATGGAATCCTATTCTCTCTATTGCAATGCCGCTCGTCTCAACAAAAAAGCTCTCTGCTTATTGACTGTGACTGATAATTTTTTAAAGAAAGATAAAAAAGCTACTTCCGAACAACGGGCTTATGGTCTTGGCAAAATGATCGAAGTCGCCATTGCCACAGCGGAAAAATTCGCCAAGTAATTATTATTCAATGAATAAAAAACCTCTCGTTAATTGATGGGAGGTTTTTATTTTATAAAACGAAGAAATAAATGGAGAAGAACATCAATATGGCTCCAATTAAAATGAAGAAATGAAAGAGGCAATGGAAATATTGAATTCGCTTCCCCACACCATAAAGAGCGGCGCCGAAGGTATATGCTAAACCACTGAAGAGCATAAGGAAGAATCCTGTTCGTCCTAAGATATTCCATAGCGGAATAAAAGCAACGATGACGCACCATCCAGCGACAATGTAACAAGTCATGCTTAACCAAGCATATTTTTTTAGATTAATCGAATTAAAAATACAGCCGACAATGCAGAAAATCCACACAAAGGCAAAGATGAGAAAAGCGACAGTCGATGTTCCCCAACCGAAGATGTTAACCGGTCTTAAGGCCACAAGAGTATAAGGGGTATAGCTTCCCGCAACGAGAAGAAAAATCATATTATGATCCATAATACGCAAAACTTTTTTACCTTTGTTGCGACCCATCGCGTGATAAAGGCAAGACATCGTAAATAGAATAATTAAGGAAATACCATAGATGAGCGTTGCGGATGTTCGCCACGCATCATGCATAGGAACAACCTTAATCAGAGCGAGGATTAATCCGACGATACTAAGCAAGGCCCCAACGCCGTGAGATATTGAAGAGATAAGTTCTTCTTTTAAGGAGTAACTTGGGAGTTTTAAATCTTTTAATTTCATAGTCACATCTTATCCGAAATAAAGTCATTTTCCTCTCTATTCTCAAAAATAAAAATTCTACTGCCTTTTTTGCAACAGTAGAATAATTATTTGGAAGAGTAGAATTTAATAATATTTTGATTAAATCAAGATATTTTTGGTCTTCTAACTGGTCGATATAAAAGAATTAAGGAATTAATAACCATCAAGACAGTTAATCCGGTATCAGCTAAAACAGCGACAAACATCGGAATTGTGATATTAGCGATGACGAGAGCCATCACCGTTATCTTGATAAAGAGAGAAAAAACGATATTGAAGATAGCGGTATTTCTCGCCATTTTTGAAATCTTGTAGATGTCATAAACTTTAGCAGGATCATCATTCATAATGACAACGTCAGCATTTTCCACCGCAGCATCGCTGCCAATACCACCCATGGCAATGCCAATATCGCTCCGTTTAATCGAAGGAGCATCATTGATTCCATCACCGATATAGGCAACACCTTTTTTCTTTTCCATCTCAATTTCTAAAACTTTGGTTTTACCTTCTGGTGATAATTCGCTGACGTAACGATCAATGCCTAGATTTTGGCACAAAGCCTTCGCATTAGCTTCTTTATCACCCGTTAGTAAAAGAATTTGAACCTTATCGTGATGGAGAAGATCCACCATCGGTTGAGCATCTTCTTTTAATTCATCGGCCAGTAAGACATAACCGAGATATTTGCCCTGCCGAGCTACATAAACTGGAGTGCCCGCTTCCACGACATCAGGAGTGTCAATACCGTGATTATCAAAATATGTTTTCGAACCAGCAATGATATTACTTTTGCGATAATTTGTTTCAGTTCCTAAGCCAGGAATTTCTTTAAAATCTTTTTGTTCAGCCGCTAATTTGCGGAAATTATGGCCATGACAAATCGCTTTGCCAATGGGGTGATTAGATAAGCATTCGGCGGCATAGAGACTTTCGAATAATTGATTTTCTTTGACTCCCTTAGCTGTGACCACAGCTTGAATTGAAAATGAACCATGAGTTAAAGTCCCCGTTTTATCAGCGACTAAAAGATGCATTTTTACTAGATCATCAAAACGATCCGTTCCTTTGACAACAATTCCGTACTTGCTCGCCAAACCAATCGCCGAGAAATAAGCCAGCGGAACGCTGATGACAATTGCGCAAGGACAAGCCACGACGAGTATTTCAAGACCTTGATAAGTGACAGATTGCCACTGCTTGGTGACTAGTCCCATCACTAAAATATACGATACTGAAACCAAACAGACAAAAGGCGTATACCAACGAGCAAATTTCGTGATGAATTTCGCGGCTTTGGTCTTTCTTTCTCCACTGGTGGAGATTAAATTCATAATTTTCGCGACCGTTGAATCTTGATATTTCTTGGTTACTTTAATGGTAAGAGTCCCACTTTTCAATAAACAACCACTTAAAACTTCACTACCCTCTTTGACGATTTGAGGGACATATTCTCCCGTCAGAGAAGAGAGATCAACATAAGCTTCACCTTCAGTCACAATGCCATCGACCGGAATTGATTCGCCCGTCTTGACGAGGATTAAATCGTTAATCTCTAAATCTTCTGGCTTAACGAGTTTAATTTCATCTCCCGTGATTTGATTGGCGAAATCAGCTCTTAAATTAACGGCCGACATAACCGCAAAGCGACTCTTCTTGGTGGCGATACCTTCCACCAGTCGACCAATTTGAAATAAAGTGACAACGATAATAGCTTCAATATGTTCTTCTTTTAAGAAAATGACATTGGAAGTATCGATGTTTTCATGCTGCAATGAGGCGAGAACAAAAGCACCGATGGCGGCAATCATAATCAATAGATATTCATCAACTGGATTTTGCCAATGGAGAATTTTATAGATAGGTTTATAGATAATGTCATACGAAATGACAAGCACGGCGGAGAGATAAAGAGCAAAGCGCCACCAATATAGGTCATTACTTTTCAAGAAAAATCCACAAATTAGGATAACTAAAACAGCATAGATGATCCGGCCGATAAGAATATAGGCAGATTTATCAAACAATTTAAGTTTATGAAATTTGTAATCAGCTTCACTAATCGTAATGGGATCACTTTCCACTTCTTGAATAATGGATGAGATTTCTTCTTTCGTTAATTCCTTGTCTTCAAAAGTTAAATAAAGATGATTGCCCGCAAAATCAATGCGAGCATAAGAAATGGCGGGATGCTTATTTAAATGAGCTTCCGTTTTAGAAGCGCAGTTAGCACAATCGAAGCCCGAGATATCATAAACTTTCTTAATCATTATTCTTTTCCTTCTTTCACATGCTCAAGAGCGGTTTTAATCAACTGTTGAACATGACCATCTTTTAAACAATAATAAATTCTAGCCCCATCTCTTTTCGTTTTGACAAGATGGGCGTCTTTTAAGACGCGGAGTTGATGAGAAACAAGCGATTGAGAAGCTCCGACACTATCGACAATTTCGCTGACGCTTTTATAAGTCATGCACGAAAGCGATTGACATTGCCCACAATTCATTTGACAACTATGGCAATTGCACTTGCTATCATCGAGAAGAGAAAACATGATTTTTAATCTCGTTTTATCTCCGGCGATGGCTAATAGTTTTTCCACTTCTTCAATCAAACATTCGTGTTCCATTTTTCTTCCTCGCCAAGACATTATATGAACCGTCATTCATATTTGCAATACTTTATTTAAAGATAATCATTAAAAATAAGTTCTTAATATATTAGGATATAAGAGGTGAGGAATTAGTTATGTTAAATGTATATTTTGCAAATGTCGGATTAAATTGGGGTTTATCAATCGCTGTGGTTGTTTTTCTTATTGCCCTATTCTTACTCGAAGCCTTTCTTTTTAAAAAGAAGGATCTCAAAATTAAACAGTGGCTTATCTTAACTATTTATATTGTTAATTTCATTTTAGTAATCGGCGCTATCTTTGCCTTGATCTATTTTTGGAATGACTCATTCATTGATGATATTAAGACTTTCTTTAATGATTTTGGTAGTTCCATCGAGCAGAGCATCAGTCACATCATTTGGACAATCGTCACTGTCTTTGTCTCTGCTTTTGTTCTCAAAGTTCTTCGCTTATCACTACGAAAATACGCCAATAAACAAGACAAGAATAAAAAGAGAAAGATGACCATTGCTAAAATTTCTTCTTCCATTATTTTATATACTGGTTTAATTATTGCTGGCTTGATTATTCTCGCCATCTGGGGTGTTAATGTCGTCCCTGCTCTAGCGGGTCTTGGCATTGTTGGTATCGTCGTGGGGCTCGGAGCTCAAAAGTTTATCAACGATTTAATCAGTGGCTTCTTTATCGTTTTTGAACAGCATTATGATGTTGGTGATGTAATTGAAGTCGATGGTTTCAAAGGTACTGTGACCGATATCGGTCTTAAAACAACACGCATCAAAGGCTGGAAAGGTGATGTCAAAATCATCTCAAACGGCAATATTGAGAGCGTCATTAATTATTCCAAAAATGATTCGGTTGCCATCATCGATTTCGGTATCGCTTATAAAGAAGATGTCGATAAGGTGACTGCTTTACTGAATAAAGAATTGCCCGCACTAAAAAAAGATTTTCCTCAAATCAAAGAAGTGCCACAAGTTATTGGAGTGATGAATCTCAATACCAGTAGCGTGGATATGCGTGTCATTGCTTTATGTAAGAGCGAGACTCATTACGCTGTCGAAAGAGCGGTTCGACAAAAAATTAAAGAAGTTCTCGACGTTAACAACATTGAAATTCCTTTCCCCCAAGTCGTTGTTCATGAGTCGAACTAATTAATTGATAATCGAATTTTTTGTCATACTATATTTCGCGGTTTTCTTTCCTGCGAAAAAAAGATAGTCAGTCTAATTGCCTTTTCTTTATGTATAAAAAGAGCAGAAATTCATCTGCTCAGTTTCATTACTGGCTTTTAATCTTTGAATTATTCTTTTCCTTACTAAATTGATTCAATTTTCAAAAGAAATTTCATTCTAATGGAGCACGCGACGGGAATCGAACCCGCATATTTAGCTTGGGAAGCTAACGTTCTACCACTGAACTACGCATGCATCTTATTTATTTAATCACAAAGTTCGATAAAGAAAAAGTCCCACAAGGGACAATTTTTCAATCTGGTGGGTACTGAGGGGATCGAACCCCCGACCTCCTGTACGTCAAACAGGTGCTCTCCCAGCTGAGCTAAATACCCGTACTGGTGCCGACTATAGGAATTGAACCTACAACCTACTGATTACGATTCAGTTGCTCTACCAGGTTGAGCTAAGTCGGCAACTTAATCGCTTAAATATAATATGCAAAAAT
>JBAYDQ010000030.1:0-5864 GCA_041668145.1 Bacilli bacterium
TAATGAAATTAACATGTTGAATTTTTATAAAGGAGTCATTCCTATCAACGAGAGATTAAAAGCTGTCTATTCACTTCCTCAGTCATTCCAAAATCATCTCTTTTCTAATCTGGTGCGCCGCTGCTTAACAGAACTACATGGTCATATCTATTCCAAAGTCCCTTTTTCCCTCCAAAACAAATATCGTCTCATCGATAAAGAGAAAGCCTTAGTGACCGTTCATTTTCCCGCTTCTCTTTCGGAACTTCATCAATCATTACGGCATTTAAAATATGAAGAGGCCCTTTTCTTCTCGTTAAAGAACCAATGCATCAAAGAAGCCAATAAATCCTTAGCTAAAGTGAAAAAAGAACCAATTGATTTTTCACTTTGCAAACCATTTATCGACACTCTTCCTTATCAATTGACCAAAGATCAAATTCAGGCGAGCGAAGAAATTATTGATGATATGAATCAATCATCTTTGATGTATCGTCTATTGCAAGGAGATGTTGGAACAGGAAAGACCATCGTCGCCTTTATCGCTCTTTACGCTAATTATATCCGCGGTGATCAAGGCGTTTTAATGGCTCCTACTGATGCTTTAGCGCGTCAGCATTACGCTAACGCTCAAAAAATGTTTAACGGCACCAAAATAAAAATTGGTTTGTTGTTGGGCTCAACTTCCTTATCGGAAAAAAAGATAATTTATCAAGATTTAGAGGATGGCACTTTAGATATAGTGATTGGCACGCATGCCTTATTTTCGAAAGCGGTTATTTATTCCTCGCTCGGTTTAGCGATCATTGATGAACAACATCGCTTCGGCGTCGATCAAAGAATTGCTCTTTCTAATAAAGGCGAACACGCGGATTTGTTGATGATGTCAGCCACACCCATTCCCCGCTCCTTAGCTCTCACTTTATATGGCGATCTCGATATTTCTACTTTAACGATTTTTCCTCATCAAAAAAGAGATGTTGAAACGGAGATTATCGAAGCCAATAATTCCATCATCGATGTCTACATCAATCAGTCTTTAAAGGAAAAACGCAATATCTATATCGTCGCTCCTTTGATTGATTTTCGTGAAGATGGTCGTTATTCAGTCGAAAAGCTTTACGAGATTTTTTCTCTTAAATATGGTAAAAATGTTGGCTTTTTGCACGGAAAAATGAAACAAAATGAAAAGGAAGCGATTTTAGAATCATTTGCGAATGGTGAGACACCCATCCTTGTTAGCACCCCAGTAATTGAGGTTGGAATCGATGTTAAAAAAGCTAATTTGATGATCATTTATGATGCCTGTAGTTTCGGGCTTGCCTCTCTTCATCAGTTGCGGGGTCGCATTGGTCGAGATGGGGTTAAAGCTCATTGTCTTTTAGTGATTGACAGGGAAGACGCCAGCGAATCAATTGCTAAATTAGAAACATTAGTTAAAACGGATGATGGTTTTGAAATTGCGGAAGCAGATTTAAAGATTCGGGGACCGGGTGAATTGACGGGATTACGCCAATCCGGATTGCCAAACTTCGCTTTTTTAAATGTTGTCGATGATTACAAAATTTTTATTACTGCTCGTCAAGATGCGCAAGGAATTATGGCCATGAAGGATCAAAAAGAATATCGCTGGTTAATTGAAAAAGCCCAGCAAGATATCGTTTATGATCCGCTCATAAAAGGATAATATCTCTTGATTAGTTTTTAAAAAAACAATCAAAATTGTTATCATGACACAATACATGATAGAATACTAAACGAGGTAACCAATCATGAAACTAGTTGTGGACACCATGGGAGGAGATTTAGGAAGCAGCGTTATCGTTTCTGCTATTTTAGATTTTCTTCAAGAAAATATAGGTGTTGAAATTATTGCTGTCGGAAAAAAAGAAGAATTAACCGCCTTAGAAGGTCGCTGTCAAATTGTTGACGCTCCTGATGTGGTGCCGATGGAAACCGGAGCTTTGCAAGTTCTTCGCATGAAAAATTCATCCATGATGGTCGCTCTTAAAATATTAAAAGACGAACAATTGGATGGCGTTATTTCCTGTGGCTCAACAGGTGGCTTTTTAAGTGCTTCGACCATTACACTTCGTTTGATACCTGGTGTTAAGAGAGCGGCTTTAGTGGCTCCGTTTCCATCTTATGTCAAAGGCAAGAAAGTGGTCATTTTAGATATCGGAGCAAACAATGAAAATTCGGCTGAGGAATTAGCTCAGTTCGCCATTATGGGTCGCCTTTACTCTCAATCGGTTTTCCAAGTAACAAATCCTCAACTCTATCTTTTGAGTAACGGGACTGAAGAAGGTAAAGGTTCTCCTGAAATTAAGGAAGCTCAAGATTTATTGCGTGATTTTCCGGGTTATCAAGGTAATATTGAAGCTCGCGTCGCTCTCGATGGACGAGCTGATGTCATTGTGACTGATGGTTTTACCGGCAACATCTTCTTAAAAGGTACCGAAGGTATCGCGAAATTTATGGGCCATTTAATGAAACAGGCCTTTAAAAAGAATCTCTGGTCTCGGCTCGGTTATTTACATGTTCGCAAGGGAATTAACGAAATATCCGAGACAGTGGATTATAAAAGTACAGGTGGAGCGATGCTCCTCGGTTTAAATGGCGTGGTGGTAAAAGCCCATGGTAGTTCCGATGCTTATGCTTTTAAATGCGCTTTAAATGTCGCCAAAAAATTGGCGGAGAATCATGTCGTTGAAAAAATTAAAGAGGGAATGAACAATGCGAGAAATTAAAGATTTATTACTTAAGTTACATATTAAAGCTAAGAACATTAATCTTTATGAATTAGCTCTTACCCATCCATCTTATAACGCTGACGCTAATACTACTCATCATGATTACGAGCGTTTGGAATATATGGGTGATGCCGTTTTAGATTTTATCGCCGCGGACATTATTTATAAAAAGAATCCAACCATGGACGAAGGTCATATGAGTAAGTTACGCAGTTATCTTGTTAAAAGCCAAACCCTGGCTCATTATGCTCGCGAGCTTAATTTAGCTGATTATATTAAAACAGGCCGTTCGATTCCCACTGATCAAATTAATAAAAGCAATAAGATGCTGGAAGATGTCTTTGAATCATTAGTGGGCGCCATCTATTTAGATTGTGGTCTTAATCGCGCTGCTTCTTTTATTTCTTCATTTTTAAGTAAAGATATGAACAAGCTTGGTGAAGATGATTTAACTGATCCAAAAACCACTCTCCAAGAACAAATGCAGGCTGAACATCGCGATAGTGTTCATTATGAATTGAAGAGTCAACAAGGCCCAGCCCATGATCGCACTTTTATCGTTGATGTAATGTTTAATGACATTGTTTTAGCATCAGGTAGTGGTAAAAGTAAAAAGTCCGCTGAGGAAGATGCGGCGCGAAATGCTTTAGAAAAGAGAAGTGTGTAATGAGTTTACTCTCTTTTTTAAAGGACAAATTTCATAAGAAAGATTCTTCGACTGATAAATATGCTAAAGGCATGGAAAAATCACGGAAGAATTTTTCCAATAAATTAAACGATCTTTCTAAGCGTTATAAAAGCGTTAATCAATCTTATTTTGAGGAGTTAGAACAAATTCTGATCGAGTCTGATGTTGGAGTTAATCTCGTCTTAAAAATTATTGATGAAGTTTTGGAAATCAGCGATAAAGATAAAATTACTGATCCTCAAAAAATAAACGAAATTCTTGTCGATCGAATGTTTGTTGGTTATGCTTCAAAGGGCGATATTCAAAATGAGATTTCTTTTCAAGAAAATGAACCCACTGTCTTGTTGGTTGTGGGAGTCAACGGCGTTGGTAAAACTACTACCATCGCCAAATTAGCTCATCGTTATATCCAAAAAAACAAAAAAGTTGTTCTCGTTGCTGCTGATACTTTTCGCGCTGGTGCGGTCGAACAATTATCGGTTTGGGCGCAACGCTTAAAATGTGAGATTGTTATTGGAGCGAGCGAAGCTGATCCAGCCTCCGTCGCTTATGACGGAATGAAAAAGGCCAAAGAAGTCAAAGCTGATTTAGTCATCGTCGATACAGCGGGTCGATTGCAAACAAAAGCTAACCTAATGGCAGAGCTAGCCAAAATTAAACGAGTTATCGCTAAAGAAGTGGAAGGCGCTCCTCAAGAGACGTTCTTAATCATTGATGCTACCACTGGTCAAAACGGGGTCGTTCAAGCGAAAGCTTTTGCCGATGTCACTGATTTGACCGGACTTGTCATTACGAAGATGGATGGGACGAGCAAAGGTGGTATCATTCTTGCGATTCGCGATGAACTAAATGTCCCCGTTCGTTTTATTGGACTCGGAGAAAAAATGGATGATTTAATTGAATTTGACCTTGATAAGTATCTCTACGGTTTATGTGTTGGTGAATGAAATGGATGATTTAGCAAAAACGATTCGCTATAACGATTTATTCGCTCTTTATCAAGAACTTTTAACCACAACACAAAAAGATATTTTAAGCGATTATCTCGCTTATGATTTGTCGCTTGGTGAAATTGCGATTAATCGACAAGTTTCGCGTTCGGCTGTTGAAGATGCTCTGCGCAAAGGATTAAAAAAATTAGATGATTTTGAGAACCGTTTACATTTGCTTGATAAAAAAAATGAGATTCTTAAGAGCACGACCCAAATTAAACTAATTAGCAAAGACAAGGATATTAAAGACCTTGTCAGTAACATTGAAAGGATTATTCGATAATGGCATTTGAATCATTAACTGATAAATTATCACTTATCTTCAAGAAAATACGTGGTCAAGCCCGTTTAACTGAAAAGAACATGGACGACATGCTAAAGGAAATTCGTGTCGCTCTTTTAGAAGCGGATGTCAATTATAAAGTCGTCAAAGAATTTACGAGTAATATTCGTGATAAAGCGTTAGGACAAGAAGTTCTCTCAAAATTAAATCCTGGACAGATGATTGTTAAAATCGTCCATGATGAATTAGTGGATTTACTCGGCAGTGAAGACAGCGAAATCAAATACCAGAATAATCGTCCGACCATTATTATGATGGTTGGTTTACAAGGTTCTGGTAAAACGACAACGGCGGGAAAACTCGCTTATTTAATGAAGAATAAACTTCATAAAAAAGTTTTATTAGCCGCTGGAGATGTCTACCGTCCAGCCGCTATTGAACAATTGGATCAATTAGCAAAAAACGTCGGCGTTGACATCGTCAATAAAGGTACCAATGTCTCTCCTGTTTTAATCGCCAAGGAAGCCAAAGAAAAAGCCTTTAATGAACACTATGATGTCTTAATCGTCGATACAGCTGGTCGTCTGCAAATTGATGAGCAATTAATGGCAGAACTCAATCAAATGAAGGCCGAAATTAATCCTGATGAAATATTATTATTAGTCGATGCTATGGCGGGTCAAGATGCCGTTAATGTCGCTCAGGTTTTCTTTGATCAATTAGCCATCACTGGTATTGTGATGAGTAAATTAGATGGCGATGCTCGTGGTGGTGCCGCCCTCTCAATTAAACATATGACCGGAGTCCCAATCAAATTTAGTGGTGTGGGTGAAAAAGTCACCGATTTAGATATTTTCCATCCTGATCGTATGGCTGATCGTATTTTAGGAATGGGCGATGTCATGACTTTAGTCGAAAAAGCCACCCAAGAAATTGATCAAAAAGAAGCTCAGCGAGCCGCGAATAAAATGATGTCAGGCAATTTTGGATTAGACGATATGCTCGCCCAATTAAAGCAAGTACAAAAACTTGGCCCAATCAGTGGCCTTCTTAAAATGATTCCCGGACTTCCCAAAATATCTCCTGAACAGCAAGCGGCTGGCGAAAAAGAAATGAAAAATTTTGAAGTCATCATTAATTCGATGACAAATGAAGAACGACAAAATCCA
>JBAYDQ010000031.1:0-5819 GCA_041668145.1 Bacilli bacterium
CTCTTTGCGATGAGAAAAAGTTCCGAAATTATTCGTAAAGATATAATGTTTAAGGAAATTGTCTACGGAGATAAGAATCACCCATCCTTTGGCAACTCCAATCAAATAGACAACTAAAAGAGCGACGACGAGAGTGATGATAAGGAAGAGGAAGATGGAAGCTTTTATATAATGATGATTAATATAATTAACGACAATTCGCGCGACAACATAACAAAAAATGACAACTGCTGAAATAAGCAAAGTCGTATTGCAAAGAGTAAAGATCATCGCTAAAAAGAAAAAGATAATGAGCAAATAAGTCCACCATCGCGGTTTAGAATAATTAACGATTAAACACGCTAAAATTCCAAACATCAAACACAGACCAAAAATATTTGGATTGATAAAGAAAGATCCCGTTCCTTCACCACTGAAGGTGCCAAACAAAATGTTTTTGTAAATATCTATTTCATAGAAAAGCGAAAAAACGACGGCCACTACCACAGTAAAAATTAAAAGATAAGCAAACCAGAGAACACCTCTATTTCTTAATCGACCTTTTGCATAAGCAAACATCATCATATATATAGCAATTAAGCTAATCAATAATTGGACGGTATAACGTATTTTTTCTTCAATGGAGAAAGTTAATTCCGCTGTGATTCCTGTCTCAACATTACTAAAAATCGTCGAAGATGGGTTTGTCCATATTGCAATTGTTAGTGTGATAAAAATAATAATTAGCGCTGGAAGCAAAACCCAATTAAAGGTCATGTGGTTCTTCTTGTGTTCCAAAAAGAAATAGACACCCATCATAGCCAAAATAAGAGCGGTCAGCATATAAAATACAGGATTGGAAAAACCTTCGCTCGGTATTCCATTAGAGAGGAGAGCAATGTTTTCAACAAAAAAACAGGTGATAACAATAATCAACCAAAACCAAATATTCGATAGTGTGTATTTAAAATGTCCCATGTGCGAGCCACACGCATTATACAAACAAACGCGCGAAATGTCTAAAACTTTAAAGTGTAGCGGACCTCATTGAGGTCCTTCAAAATTTGCTTTTTTCAACAGACATCATGAATCTATCATAATAAATGTTAAAAAAGTACATATTGATTTTGATATAATCAAAAAAATACCTATAATAGTGACATGAATAAATATCAAATTTTAAAAGGAATGATTGAGGAAGGACAACAGATTGTTGTTTTTACTGGAGCGGGAATCTCAGTGGGAAGTGGTATTCCTGATTTTCGTAGCGCAGACGGTCTTTACAATCAAAAAACCAAACTGTCTATTTCACCAGAGGAGATCATCTCTCATCATTTCTTCGAGAGTCACACATCTGATTTCTACGAATTCTATAAATCAAAGATGCTCTATCCACAAGCCCAGCCAAATCTCGCTCATAAATATTTTGCCAATCTTGAGAAACAAGGCAAGAACGTAATCATTATCACTCAAAACATCGACGGACTTCATCAAGAAGCCGGTTCTTCATTGGTCTATGAATTACATGGCAATGTTCATCGCAATTACTGTGAAAAATGTGGCCGCTCTTTTGGCATGAATTATATTTTAAATCATCAAGGTGTTCCCACTTGTGATGTCTGTGGAGGAGTAATAAAACCAGATGTAGTTCTTTACGAAGAGCCGCTTAATGAAGATACTATTATGCGAGCCATATCCGCCATTATGACATGCGATGTTTTAATTGTCGTCGGTACATCTTTGACTGTTTATCCCGCCGCGGGTTTTCTTCGTTATTTCAAGGGCAAATATCTCATTGTTATCAATAAAAGTGAGACATCCTATGACAATATGTGCGACCTTGTTATCAATGAAAATATTGAAGATGTGGTTAAAAAAATAGTATGAAAAAAATAATAATATTTGATTTAGATGGAACACTTCTCAATACTATTGATGATTTAAAAAACGCCGTAAATCACGTTTTATTTTTACATAATTGGCCAGAACGTTCGACTGAACAAATTCGACAAGCGATTGGCAATGGCGTGGCAAAATTAGTGGAAAGAAGCTTGCCACAAGAGGCGACAAAAAGCGATTATCTTTTAGCGCTTCGAGAATTTCGCGCCTATTATGGCGAACATTACGATGAACAAACTCATCCATATAAAAATGTTGTTTCGCTTATTAAGAAACTGAAAAGTGATGGCTTTCTTCTTGCGGTTTGTACAAATAAAACTCAATTAGTCGCTGAAAGATTGATTCATCATTTTTTCGGTCATTTATTTGATTTTATTCAAGGCGATCAAGTTGATGTTCCCAAAAAACCAGCTCCCGATATGATTAATAAAATTCTTCAATTCTTCCAAATCAAAAAAGAAGATACCTTATATATTGGCGATACGGATGTCGATCGTCAGACAGCCCTTAATTCACAACTTGATTATTTTCTTGTTAATTATGGTTATCGTACCAAAGATGAATTAGTTATTCTTTGCCCGGATAGTAAAATTATCGATTCGGTCGAGGAATTATATTTAAATATAAAAAAATAGGATTTAATCCTATTTTAATTCTTTAATCCGCTGATCGATGAAGTCGAGAATTTTGTCGCGCTTGACTCCGTAGCAAGTCGAGAATTCATCGAGAATAAAATTAGTGGCATATTCGAGCATATCAACATCCGCAGGTCCGAGTTTAACGCCTTCAGGATTGTCGCGATATGTTCTTAATTGAGCAAAGAGATAAGCAACATCTTCCACATCACCAGAACATAATTTTCTTTTATACGCATCTCTTCTTTGTTTAGTGTTGGGATTGAATTCTTTTTCTACTTCGCTAATTTTAATTAATAATTTATCCGCCTCTTCTTTTGACATAATAGGGCGAATAATATCGTCGATTGAATTAAAGGGAACATAAATGGTTTCTGCGTCGTTACGATTGGCCCGCACTAAGAAATAGGTTTTGCCACCCATCTCCTTTGTTCCGATAATGACAGATAGTCCGTCTCGGCAATGCATCACTTCATCATTTACTTTAAATTTACTCATATCTTTATTCTATTATCTCAAAAAATGACCCAAATTGTAAGTGAAAAGCCCAATTATAGTAATTAATTAAAATATATTTTCTTAGAATGATGCTAATAAAATAAAAAGCGCCAAAGGCGCTTATTTTTAATAATCAATTAATGATTATTTTGATTAATATTATATATAGCAATAAAATATTTGTCTGTAAAGAGCCTATTGGTCAAACTTGTGTCACCAATTAATAATAGATAAGAGATAGAAATTTGTTTTTCTATCAGCATAACAAATGAGAGATATTTATTTTTTAACGATAAATTCAAGATAAATTTCAATCGTTATCGATAGAGAAGAAAGAACTTAAATATTCGTTTTTACCCATTGCAAAAACGCTATTGCAAAAGCCGATAAGTAAGTAGATGTTCTATCATCTTTTAAGATCCCTTTCTCATCAAATAAGGCATAGATATTACCGATATAAGCTTCTGGTTGTGCCATGACAGGAACATTTAAGGATACTAAAACTTGACGAAGGTGATGATTGGCACCAAAACCACCCATTCCGCCTGGAGAAATGCTGATGACCGCCCCTGGCTTTTTGTCCCAAGCATTTTGTCCATAAGGCCGAGATCCAATATCAAGAGCGTTCTTTAGAACAGGAGGAATGGAGCGATTATATTCTGGGGTAATAAATAAAACCGCATCATGTTCTCTAATGGTCTCTCTCAATTTGAGCCAAGACTGAGGTTCTTTGTTATCATCTTCCAAATCTTGATTATAGATAATAAGATTATTAATATTAACAATGTTAAGATTCAAATCTTGCGGACTTGATTTTTTGAGAGCGAGAGCTAATTTTTTTGAATAAGATTCTTTTCGATTGCTGCCGATAAAGACAGCGACATTTATTTTTGACATATATTGAGTTCCTTTATATTTAACTTAACTTTATTAAAACTAAATTGTCATTTCAATTGAAATGCTTATATTTTGTCATGTCAAAATGGCGTTTTTATTAAAAACAAGAAAAAAACCTTAACTATTGTTAAGGTTAATAATCGTTTGGTGGATCTGACCGGGATCGAACCGGCTACCTCCTCCATGCCATGGAGGCGCTCTCCCAGGTGAGCTACAGACCCAAAGGACTGTTATGATTTTATAACGAGATCGTCTCATAAATCAATAACAACTTCGTTTGATGTTGCGATTGCTAATCTCTCTCAAATTAAAAACGATTTTGAGTAAAATATTTTTTATCAGGGCAAAGATGAGAAATAAAAAGCGTTAAACACATTTGTGTTAACGCAATTTTGCGTGGCGCGCCTGAGGCGATTTGAACGTCTGACTCCCATCTTAGGAGGATGGTACTCTATCCAGCTGAGTTACAGGCGCAATTTCACAAAAATTTTATTTCTTTAAAAATTCGCAGATATCTTGATAGACTTCAACACGATTTTTTTCATTTAAAATCTCATGCCTCATGTGAGAATAAATATGCACTTTAACATCGCATAAACCGCGCGATTTATACATTTTCTGCAAAGCCATCGTTGATTTAGTGTAATTAGTGACAGGATCCTCCTCACCAGAAATAATGAACAATTGAATATTCTTATTTATCTGTTTGAGATTTTTATTTTTATAGAGTGTTTTCATACCCTTAAGAAATTCAAGACAAAAACCATTATTGGGCCCAAACCCACAAAGTGGATCGGCAATATAATGGGTTACATTTTCATGATTATAAGAAAGCCAATCATAAGCTGTTTCAGGATTAACAATTTTTTTATTAAAGTTGCCAAACATCAATGAATTTAAAAATTTAGCTTTCGAGTTGCGATTCTTCTTGTTAACAATTAATTTTGCCAAGCAATAACCAACTCCCACAGCGGAATTTTTACTCCCTGAACCACAGAGAATGACTTTTTTAACATGATGAGGATAATGCTGGATATAGGATTGAGCCATAAATGAACCCATGCTATGGGCAAAAATATATGTTGGTACACCACTCTTTTCAAGTTGTGTGACCACGCTATCCTCTAAATCAACTTGCTTTTTAAATCCATCAAGAGGCCAAATGCCAACATTGGACATGTCAGGGAGAACATTTTCACCTTGTCCAAAGGTATCGAGGCAATAGGCACTAAAGCCTTGGCTATTAAGAAAAGTAGCAAATTCATCATAGCGTTGGGCGTATTCCTCCATTCCCTCCATAATTAAAACATTAGCGACTGGCCTTTCAATTTCCCAGGCCAATCCAAAATAATGTTGACCATCAAATTCTAGTTCGTAACGTTTTTTCATATATTTACCTACTCATCATATCCATTTGGATTATTTTTCTGCCAATTCCAAGAATCACGGCAGGCGTCACTTATATTATAGATGGTTTTATAGCCCATCTCTTCAAAAGCTTTTGTGCAATCGGCATAATTCTCATCAACATCGCCAGGACGTCGCGGACAAATTTGATATTTGATAGAAATATGATTAGCGTTTTCAAAAGCGTGAACAAGTTCTAAAACACTAGTGCCACGACCAGTTCCAAGATTATAGATGACGAGCCCGGGGTTAGTGGCTAACTTTTTCAAAGCAAAGCAATGACCTCGCGCCAAATCAACAACATGAATATAATCGCGGACACCTGTTCCGTCACAAGTCTGATAATCGTTGCCATAGACATTGAGAAATGGACGTTTACCAATCGCTACCTGCGTGATATAAGGCATTAAATTATTAGGAATACCATGAGGGTCTTCCCCCATTAATCCTGATGAATGGGCTCCAATAGGATTGAAATAACGCAAGATGGCAATGTTGGCTTCA
>JBAYDQ010000032.1:0-5704 GCA_041668145.1 Bacilli bacterium
AAGTAATATTATACCCTTTGAAATAAAATTGAAAATCAAAAATACTTTTTTCTCGGAAAATGGTCACTATGAAAAATATTGAGACATTGACAAAATTTATTTATCTATAAAAGAGGAGTAAATAGTTTGAAGATGGAACAGACAAGACGAGAAAAGGCGTTAAATTTAAAATTGTCTTTTGTAACAAGAGCCGATTCTCCTAACATTGCGTGAAAATCATTTGCGATATCCTTAACACAAGAATTTTGATAAAGAATAACGCCATTTTCATAGTGATGAACGAGACTGCGAAAATCTAAGTTAATTGTTCCCACAAAAGCTAAACAATCATCGACAATAATGCTTTTGGCATGGTTGAATCCTGGTGTGTAATAATAAATTTTTACCCCCGCATCTATCAAAGTTTTAAAGTTTGATTTGCTCATCATGTAGATCATTTTTTTATCAGGAATTCCCGGCACAATTATACGCACATCTATTCCTCGCAAAGCGGCATTTCGAATCGTCACCATCAAGTGATAAGTGGGAATAAGATATGGAGTAGAGATATAAACTTTATCTTTAGCTTCATTAATCATGTTAGCAATGACGTTTTCAGCGATATATTCCATATAAAATGGGCGGGGACCATCGCTAAATGGTAGTGTAAAACCACTCTCGTCATATTCCTGATATTGATAATCAAAATAATGAGGATAGTCCGTATAGGTTTTAGAGGCAATATCATATGTCGCTAAATACATGGCAATAAAATTTTTGACAGCCGGACCTTGAACTTTAATGCCTGTGTCTTTCCAATAGCCAAAAGGAGAAGTGATATTGGCATATTCATCGGCAATATTCATACCGCCAGTATAAGCGGCTGTATGATCAACGATGCAAATTTTACGGTGATCACGGTTATTATAGATACCAGAGACAAAAGGATGAAATGAATTAAACTTATAACACTTAATTCCTTCTTTTCTTAACTTCTTATAGAAATTGCTTTTCAAATAAAATGTTGAGCCAATATCATCATAAATTAGGCGAATTTCCACTCCTTCTTTTACTTTTTGCAAAAGAACTTGATGAATGCGATTCCAAATCGTGCCATAGCCAATAATAAAATATTCTAAAAAAATAAAGTCTTTAGCTTTTTCTAACTCCATAATCATATCGTCAAAGAACGATTGACCATCAGGAAAAAAATCAACTTTGTTCTTATTTGAACCACGAAAAGGCAATATTCCACTTAGATAACGATTAATACCATTAAATTCATTCATGGAACAATTGTCATCTCTAGTTAAGTGAAGAGCTTCTTCGATTTGCCGATGAACTTTCTTAGTAATTTTAGCTTCTTTTGGTCGAGTGTGATAATTAGCAAATAAAAAATAAATAATTATACCAAAAATTGGAAATAGTAGGATAATAACAAGCCAAGGAGTTTTAAATTCAGGGTTCTCTTTTCGATTAATGATAACCAGACAAAGAATAATAGCGATAATTTGAATAGCTAATTGAAATTGCCACGAAATATCCGCGAAATAATAAAATAAAACAATGACAGGCACAACTTGTAAAACAATAGCGAGAAAGACTAAAGCGGTTTTGGAAAATAACTTTTTTAAAAATCTCATATTGTTATTATAACAAGTTTATCGAATAGCGAAGAAGAGAAGATAAAACTTAATTTTTATGTTCCCAGTAGCGATTTTCACCTTCTAATATGTTGCGCAAATGAGAATTGAGATCTTGCTTTTGATAATAAATGGAAAGAATTTCTCCCGCGATAGAAATAGCAATTTCTTCGGGAGAATTTCCTCCGATATCAAGCCCGATTGGCGAATAGAATTTCTCAAGTTCTAAATTCTTACCAAATTTCTTATAAGCGATATTCATATATTCACCAATTTTAGATTTGCTACAAAGCATCCCAAAATAATCAGGTTTAATATTTTTCTCTAAAATCGCATTTAAAACATGGTAGTCATTTGTGTGACTTGGGGTCGCGACAACAATATAACGATGATCAGGCAATCCTTTCTCATTGATGTATTCCACAAATCCTTGACATATTTTTTGATCAGCGGCGTTATCAAGAGCGTCAATCACCACTTGTCGATCATCAATAATGGTCACATGAAACCCCAATGGTTTGAGAACGCGAGCTAACGCCGCGCCACAATGCCCAGCACCGAAGATATAAACATATTGCTTAGGTCCGACAAATTCATAAAATAAAGTGGCTTTACCTCCACAGGCCATGGGAAGGACAACTTCATTACTATCAACATAGACATCGCGACCGCTTAAAAGATATTTTTCGCTAAAGGACTGACGATTTCTAATCACTTCTTTACATTTTTCACGAGCATAGAATTCAATGGCTCCCCCACCGACAGTTCCAAAAGCTTGATTGTCGTCAGTGACAAGCATCTTTTTCCCGACATCAGCTGGACCCATTCCTTCTTTTTCTGTCACCGTTACTAAGACAAGATCTTTTCCTAATTTTCGGTATTCATTAATTTTTTCATAAATATCAGCCATAAATAATTCTCCAAAATCACATTAATTGTAAAACAAAATACAATTCCTATCATCTAATATTTTTTTATACATGTCCGCGTCGTTCAAGGTTAACGACCGCGCATGCGAGGCTAAATTTTGCTCTTGAAATAATTGCAAAATGCTAGAAAATAGTGAGTATGAAATACATTACAAAAGTAGTCGGTTTAACCATTTTGTGTGGTGGCCTCGCCTTGACAAGTTGCGGCGAACAAGTAGCGACTTATGATCCTTACACTGATTATGATACTAGTGCAGCTTTTTTAGTGGGAACCTTTGCTAATCGTCTATTCCCCACTGATTGGACCTATGTTCCTGATAATCCAGAATATCCTAATCCTTCATGGTGCAAGTCCGCCGAACCATATGAACTCAAATTTAAATTAATTGGAATGGGTGTCATTTCCCCAACGTTCACCGAGCATGATGACATCACTGTGGCTATCTGCGTGGAATCAATTGGCAAAATTAACGAAACCAATACCGGAAATGGCAGTGAGCATATCTTTCAAGTCGATGCTTATGACAAAGAAGGGGCTGTGTTACAAACAATCTATGGTGATGATGTCAGCTCTTACCATGTCACGGAAGTTAATTTCTCTGTGGATAACATTGCTCAAATCGGAGTGACGATGGTCGGTTATTACACCTCTAATTCGCAAAAGCAAGCTCTTGGCATTTGTAAGATTGCCATGTATGGGGAAGAGAGTGACATTCCCGTCAACTCTTCATTCACGATTGACTATCAAAATACTGGTTCAGCGAATCTTCCTACCTCTTGGAACGATACTGATACTGCTGAAACAAGTCGCATCGGTACTTTTGATGTCGATGGGACCGAATTTAAAGTTAATTTTTTAGGTAAATGGAGAGTAAGCACCAATCATGCTGAAATTGGAGCTAAATCCGCTGATCCAGTTTCTTTCCTTCTTTCGGTTAGTGATGTTCAAGTAAGCGCGATTACTATCGACTATTACGGAACCGAAACTTGCGCAGTTTATGCCACGAATGACGCTTCGGGTTCTGCTCTTGCTGGTGTCAGTCAAGCAGCCAGCAGTAATGAAAATAGTCTCGTTTATTCTTATACTGTTAATAGCGATAACTGGTCAGTAGCGATGACGAGCGATGCATGGATTTACTCCATCACCTTTCTTCTTGGTTAATTCTTTCTAGTTATTTATAACTTGATAAGATAAAATATGTTTACTAAAACTGATGAGGAGTTCACTTATGAAATCACTATTTAATGTCACAAACAAACATTTAAAAACCTTTTTCACCGTTTTATTCTTTGGCGGAATTTGGGGCTTTATGGAAGCTACCCTTGGCACTATTCTCCATCTTCCTTTTCTTGATAGCGCCGGAATGTATGCAGCAAGTACGACTGTTATGCTTCCGATTGCTTATTATTTAATGGGCATGTGTTATAAACAAAATCGCAATTTACGTTCGGTTGCTTATATGGGACTGATTGCGGGAACAATTAAATTATCATTAGTTATTTTCCTTGGTTTCCATCAGAGCATTTATATGCCAGCTGTTTATATCGTTATTGAGTCATTAGCGATGATGGGTGCTCTCGCTATCACTAGACCAACCAAAATTCTTTCCCCTAAAAGTTTATTAACCGTCGGTATCGCTAGCACTTCTTATCTCTTAGTTTTCCTCTGCATTAAGCAGTGGCAAGGCACTCCCATTTTTACCGATTATACAACATGGGTTAATAAAGGTGAGTTCTATCTCTTTAAGGCGAACTGCGTTATGCTGATGTACACCGCTATCTCGGGTGGAATTGCCTATGGCATTTTGCGATTAAGCCAAGTTTATCACTGGCATTTCAATAAAGAAAAATGGCAAAAAGTTCTCTTCAATCCCATCACGGCATCCAGTGTGGCGATTGTCGCGATTGCCACAACAATCATCTTAGAAGTATTAATCTAATCAATAGATCTATGAAATAAAAGAAAAGCGACTAGTCGCTTTTTTTGTGACTTTTTTCAAATTTTGAGTAGCATTAACACCTCTTTTAAGGTTAAAGTAATAAACGGGCCAAAAAAATCATGAATTATCATCTAAAAAATCAACGCAAAGAGGGGAAACAAACATTATTAACTAAGATGTTTCTTCCTTTTTTTATTCTCGGCATGTTTCTCCTTTCCGGGTGCAAAATTTCTTATCATGTACCAGTGACAGGAGTGGACATTCAAGAAGAAAATCTCGCCTTAAATATCAACGAACAAGAAACATTAACTGTTCATGTCTCACCCGAAAATGCCACCAACAAAAACGTCTCCTGGACGAGCGAAGAAGAAAATGTCGCCACCATTGATGAAAATGGACAGGTAACGGGTATAAGTGAAGGCGAAACCACAATTACGGTAACAACCGAAGATGGTCATTTTACCGATGATTGTCTTATTACGGTGACCGATGGAGTAGTTCCTGTTACTGGGCTGACTCTTGACAATAACTCAATCAATATTGAAGTTGATGATTACTTTACTTTAACTCCACTTTTTGCTCCTAGTAATGCCACTAATCAAAATGTGAGTTGGTCGAGCGATAATCCTTTAATTGCAACAATCGCCGATGGCGTTGTTCTAGGCAAAAATCAAGGTACCTGCACCATTACCGCCACTACCGAAGATGGTCATTTCACCGCTACTTGTCTGGTTAATGTCTCCACAGCCAATATTCATGTAACTAGCGTTTCATTAAATCAAAATACGATGAGAGCTTACGTTGGTGATACAGCCACCTTAATCGCTAATATTTTGCCGAGCAACGCTACAAATAAGAATACCTCATGGGCATCGAGTAATTCTGCGGTTGCTACCATAACTAATGGTGTTGTCTCCGCTTTGAGTGTGGGAAGTTCCACGATAACCGTCACAACCGATGATCGAAGTTATACCGATACTTGTTTATTAACTGTCGAAGCAGCGGAAATTCTTTCGGAGAAGACGATTGATAGTAACGCAAACTTCTCTTACGGAAGTTATGCGACTAATTTTGGGATTGATACTTACGATAGTGTGGAATACGGTTTTTATCGCGTCAATGATGATTACTCTCATAATGGCATGATTCTTCTTTATCCCTCCACTGATAATTTTGATTATCAGGCTCTTTCAGGAGCATTTTTCAATGACAC
>JBAYDQ010000033.1:0-5695 GCA_041668145.1 Bacilli bacterium
GATAAATTCTCCGACAAGTGAGATTGAATCGGCAAATGATATTCCTGAGCTATTTGTCCCAATGCTTGCATTAACTCATCGGTGCAGGAAGGAGTAAATCGAGGAGTAATAATTGGTTTAATATGTTCGAAATGACATTCTTTTACCCATTTAATCGTTTCAGTGATAGATTCTTGGGTTGTCTCTTGTAAATCGGGTGAACCGTTGCGGTCCATATTCACTTTCCCGACATAACCAACAAGGCCGGCTTTTTCTAATTCCTCCATCAATATTAAAGTTGCTTCGCGATGAAGAGAAGAAAACATGCATACTTTTGTCGTCCCATTTTCCACTAATTCATGAGCGAATTGATGGTATGTTTTTCGAGCAAAATCATTATCCTTAAAATGAGACTCGGTGGGAAAAGTATAGGTATTTAACCATTCCAGTAGGGGCAAATCCATACCCATTCCTAGCATCGGATATTGAGGAGCGTGGAGATGCATATCCGCTAAAGATTGCATAATCAATGCATCACCATAATCATCAACGGAAACAGCTTGGCATTCTCTTGGCAAAACTTTTCCAATAAAAGTAATGTGACCATCAATAGCAACGATATAACCAGATTCATAAATGGTAATTTTGCCGTACTCGTCAGCGGAAATAATGTTGCCGTGTAAAATTGTTTCTTTCATATTAACCTCACTATCTTTCGAATAAAAAAGAGCATTTCATTCTTAAAAAGAATCAAATACTCATAGTAAGCTTTCTAGTGGCTTGTAGATACATACGTACTATTAACAACGTATTTATATGAATAATTGCATTTTTAAAGTACCACAGAGAAAAGGAAAAGTAAACGATATCATTAATCGGTAAGAGCGAGAAAATGATTCTATTATAATGCTAATATTTTTTAATGATTGACTCTTGATATGCTAAAATAGAAAAATCGTTTCCATAATTTGATTGAATGCAACCGAAAGTTGACATTTTGAACCCTCAAATTGGTGGGGGAAGCCTTAAAAAATTAATTAAGATAGATGACAAAGGAGGTCACACATATGACCACAGGACAAAAAATTACTGAATTGCGCAAGAAGAACAATATTACGCAAGAACAATTAGCCGATTTACTGAGTGTTTCGCGTCAATCAGTTTCGAAATGGGAATCTGATCTAGCTTATCCTGAAACGGAAAAATTGATTTCATTATCGAAAATTTTTAAATGCTCAGTTGATTATTTATTGAAAGAGGAGGCTGCTCCATTAGATGATCTACATGACATCGCTTTGCCAAAAGTAGAAAAATCTCAAGATCAAGAAAAAAGCCATCAAAAAACGGCAATTAATAAAAAAGGACTCCCATTTTCGATTGCGAGTTTCGCTTTTGCGATTCTTACTTTAATCTTATTCGTTGTTCCAATCGCTAATGCTTCGGTCTATGTTCAAGGCTATGGAACGATTTATATCACTGCTAACTTTTATCAAATTGTTTTTTCTAGTTCCTATTCTTATGCAAATATCTTTTTCCTCTTTGATTTTCTCATTACTTTGGCGGTATTAACGCTTAGTATTCTATACTTCTTTTTTCATAAGAAAGCCATTTGTTTATCTCTGAAAATTTTGACAACTTTTTTCACTTTTTTCTATCTTCTATGCCTTGGATTTGTCTCAGATAGCGCTAATGCGGCCTTCTTCATTTTCTTTTTCCTCTATCTCGCTTATATGATTGTAATGTGGTCTATCAAACCCTTCCGTTTTGGCTCAAAAAGCAAAACCACTCAAACAAACGTCTTTTCGGAAAATAGTCAAGAAAATGTCTTGCCTCATTCTGATGATGAAGTCATGTCGCACAATGAACCTGTCGCGGATGTCCGTGTCACTAAACAGCGAAATAAAATCAATAAAAACGGTTTGCCACTTTCGATTGGGGGTCTATCTTTTTCATTATTGACTTTAATTCTCTTTGCGGTTCCTATTATTTTTGTTTCAGGTGTTGGCGCAGTTTCTTATGATATAAATTTTTATCAAATCGCTTTTTCAACCAACTATCAAATTGGAAATACTTTTTTTACATTAGATTTTCTGATTTTATTAGCCGTTTTAACGATGAGTATTCTCTATCTATTTTTTGATAAACGCAGTCTGTGGATAACACTGAAAATTCTCACAACCGTCTTTACATTTTTTTATTGTTTAGATTGGATTCTTCTCATTAATAACGCTAATATAGCCTTCCTTATCATTGGGCTTTTAGATCTTGCTTATATGATTGTGATGTGGTCCATTAAACCATTTCGTTATAATCGAAAAATGAAATAACTCTTTTCTTTACGAGCATTATTCACCTCACTTTTTCCTCTCTTTGCTATACTAATATCGAAAGAAGGAAATTATTATGATTTATGATTTCGTAATGAAAGATTATAAGGGGACAGATGTTTCGCTTAAAGAATATCAAGGTAAAGTACTCCTTATTGTTAATACCGCCACTAAATGTGGTTTTACTCCTCAATACGAGGACTTAATGACCCTTTATGCCAAATACCATGATCAAGGCTTTGAGATATTGGATTTCCCTTGCAATCAATTTTTGCATCAAGCACCAGGAACCTCTGAAGACATCCATCAAGCTTGCATTCTCTCGTGGAGAATCAAGTTTCCCCAGTTTGCTAAAATTAATGTGAATGGTAAAAATGAACATCCACTCTACAAATACCTCAAAGAGAATTCTCCTGTGGAAACAGGTAAGAAAATCGCTTGGAACTTTACAAAGTTTCTCGTCGATCGCGATGGTAAAATCGTCAATCGTTTCGCTCCTAATGTTAAGCCATTAGAGTTTGAAAACGAAATTGCTAAACTATTATAAATATAAAAAAAGACTAGGTCGTGGGGGGGACCTAGTCTTTTACGAAAGGGAGATATATTATTCAACAATCACGAAGTCGACAGATTCGACTTGGGTGTCAGGATCAATGGTGATGACTTTCTCAAAGTAGATATGAGCATCAACTTCACCATTGGAATAACGGACATCGAGGTATTCTGTATCGCCATCGATAATTTGAGTAATGCGATAGAACTGATCATCCATCGTTAAGCGAATTTCAGCATTATCTTCAACGCTTTGTTCAACTCTTAAGAAATAAGAGGTGACAATTTCGGTTCCATCAAAGACGGTGTAGCGAATACGTGATTCAGTCGCTTCATCTTCAATGATGTAATCTTGCATAGCGGTGATATAGAAACCTGATTCACCATAAAGTTTGAAATTAACCTTTGTTTCAGTGGCATCGTCTTTCACCATATCTTTAATGGTGGAAGTGAAATTGAAGGTATCTTCTCCCGATAAGAGAATGCCGGCTAAATAAGTTTTTGCCACGATTGTTCCATTATTGCGAGAACCATTTTCGTTATCACCTTGTCCATGGCGGTAGCCATTTTGATTTTCGTATTGATTTTGATCTTGATAGAGATAGGTTCCCTGTCCTTGGCTTTGATATTGATTTTGTTCTTTGGTCTGATTCTGATACTGAAATTGATTTTGATTCTGGTTTTGCTCTCCGTCGCAGAGATCTTGATCTTCTTGCGTCACATAATTATAGAAAAGAGTGTAAGAAGAAGCGTTGCTAAAGATGTCAGTGTAGGTAACTTCTAGACCATAAGCATAAGTTTCATCAGTCGATTCAATGACCGTTGAGGTGACACCTGTCTTATTCGCTAAGATGGTATCGACCTGACCGAGAACGGCTTTGATATCCGAGATATCTTCTTCAGTCAGAGCGGAAGTATCACTCGATAAGAGAGCTTTTCTTAAGACGCTCACTCCGGTGTCATTATTAACAAGTGACAAGGTGGAAAGCGATTGGAGGGCGATTTCATCGTTGGCCTCTTGGCTTAATGGATCAGCAGTTGTTGAAGCACAAGCACCGAGACTAATTCCTCCTAAGGCTAGTAGGGCGGCGGCAATGAGTTTGGTTTTCATATTTTTTTCTCCTCGCTTTTGGGCGTTTCTACTAGTAAATACAAAGATATGGAGATTTTATTGGATTTGTTTTGTAATTGTGTATTGTGATTGTCTTTCTGTATAGGTAACTGTTGATGCCGAGATGGTATAGGTGATTGTTCCTGAATAACCACCTTGTCCAATTTGATATTTCATTAAATAGGTATTGCGGGCGGTCGCGTATATCTCATATTGATACATGTTTCCATTCTCACTTGTTTCAATAGCGAGTTTATAATTGCCATTTCTCATCTTGATTTCAACATCCACTGATTTGGTTTCCACATTATTTTCCATATAAGCAAATTGATAAGAATAACGGTTGGGAGTAGTGGCATAAGCAATTTCTAATGATGAATCAGTTCCGTATTGAATTTGAATCGCCACTTCATGACGACGAGTGTAAGCATTTTGTTGAATATTAAAGCCAATTTCATAAGTGGTGGAATCATCGATATGAATTTCGCCTTGATAGGTGTTTCCACTTCCCGCAGTTTCGGATGAACTAAAACTATAGTTATAGTAGAAATAATAAGATTCTTCGATGGTCATCTTATGCGCATAGCTACCATATTGGCCGGTGTATGTTCCTTCATTGACTGAATATTGAACATTCGCCCCTTTATTTAATAAAGCCTGATAGGCATTGAAGTTTTGATGATAATTTTCTACTGTGGAAAGGAACTCACTTTCACTAATTGAATCTGAATCTTCATTGGGATTACCACCCATATAAGCTTTTAACAAGGAAGCTGATAAATCATCGTTTGATAAAAGGGAGACACCAGTGAATAATTCAAAGGCGGCTTGATCGCTTTGATCCTCAATGACAATAGTCGAATAGGGGAGATTATTTTGAACGATAAAATAAATGCCGACCGCCGAACCAGCTAAGACTAAAGCGGAAGTTAAAGAAAGACTGCCCCATCTAAAAGCGTGACGATTTTTAATTTTCTGTGTTGCCATGATGGAAGAATTGTTCTTATCTTTTTCATAAGCTTTTAAAATCATCTCAGAAGTCGTGTTAATTTTGACATTCTTGAAGGCTTGCTTGATTTGTTTTTCGTTAATCTTTTCCATAGATATTACCTAATCCTTTCTGCAATTTTTTAATCGCATTATTGTAGGCCCAGGTGATGGTACCAAGCGGTTTACCTAAAAGGTGAGCGATGTCTTTATGACTATATTCTTCAATAACTTTTAAGTAGACGATGCGAAATTCATCAGGCTTCAATAAATCTTTCATTCTTGTGACAAGTTCATTTTCGGCAATTTGGTAATGATCTTGACTATTAATCGTTTCTTCTTCCATCTCGCTCAATTGTCGGTGGCGGTTATTGACGCGAAGGTAATTAAGAGAGAGGTTTTTAGAAATAGTCATCAAATAGCCGAGAATAGGTTCGTTTTCTTTGATTGAAGAGAGAGACTTCAGAAATTGAACATAAGTGTCTTGTAGTAGATCTTCAGCACTCTCATGATGATTCACATAACTAAAGATGTTAAAGAAGATGACCCTTTTTGTGGTTTCATAGAGTTCGTTGAAAGAAGACATATCGCCATTTTTGATCTGTCTTGTCAATTCAACTAATCTTTCTGGAGCCATGGTCATAAGTAAATACCTAAAATATTCTCCTTTTATTGGATTTTATTATCTTTATTGTAATATATCGTTTTAAAAAACACCTATCATATACATTAATTCAGA
>JBAYDQ010000034.1:0-5690 GCA_041668145.1 Bacilli bacterium
ATTTCGTGAGATTAGGTGGTTGCGATCTCATTATCTTCTCGGCTGGAATTGGCGAAAACGAACCTCGAACCAGAAGAGAAATTATCGAAGCTATCGGCGAGGCTCTCCATGTTAAAATCGATAACGATTTGAACAACACTATTCATGGCAAAGAAGCCCTTATTTCTACGCCTGATAGTCAAATAAAAGTCGCCGTCATCCCCACTGATGAAGAAGTGATGATTGCCCGCGACGCTTATCAAATGTGCATAAAGGAGAAAAAATAATTATGCCAGTCAAAACAATTTTTAAAGAATACGCGGAAAAAGATAGCAAAAATATCTCCCGCTTACATAGCGCTATCAAACGCTATGACCGCATCGCGATTTTTCGCCATGCCAAACCTGACTATGACGCTCTCGGTTCCCAAATGGGATTAGCGACATGGATCAAAGACAATTTCCCACAAAAAGAAGTGCGAGTTTTAGGTGACAATCACGTCACTTTTACCCCTCGAATATTCCCATACATGGATGATCTTAATGAAGATTGGTTTAAAAAACCATTCCTCGCTATTATTCTCGATACTTCCAATGTCAGTCGCATCAGCGATCCTCGTTGGAAAAAAGCTAAGTTTAAAGTTCGCATTGACCACCATCCTCGCGTCGAGGAATTTGGTAATGTGAGCATGGTTAATACGGAAGGAGCAGCCGCCACAGAAAACATTGTCAATGCTATCATCAATTTCAAAGGTCACTATGTGATGAGCAAAGAAGCAGCCAGTTACTTCTATATCGCTATCGCCGGAGATTCTGGACGTTTCCAATATTCCTCCACTTCTGCTCATACTTTCGCTATCGCTGGTTATTTATTAGAATCAAAAATTGAGTTAAGTAAAATCTATCAAAAAATGTATTTAAAGCACCTTGATGATCTCTATGTTACTGCTTATATTTTAAACCATTTCACTATTTCACCTCACGGCATCGCCTATTATATCTTGGATAAGAAAGTCCAAGATGAATTGAAGATTACCACTGAGCGAGGTAAAGAAAATGTTAATCTCTTCGCCAATATCGAAGGTGTCAACGCTTGGTGTTCTATCACGGAAGATGTCAAAGATAAATGTTGGCGAATTTCCATTCGTTCCAAAGAAAAAGCGATCAATGGAGTAGCCGCGATGTTTGAAGGTGGCGGTCACGCTCAAGCTTCTGGCGCTAAAATCGATAGTTTAGATGACTTGCCACGCTTTATTAGTGAACTCGACAAATTGTTCTAAACCATTGTTACAAGAAAAGAAAAAGGTAGCCTTTTGGTTACCTTTTTTATTTAAAAAAAGTTCATTAATGAATATACTATTGATATGAGTAAATTCGCGCCTCTACACATAATTACAAGTTATTCTTTTCTGCAAAGCGGATTAACGATGAAAAAGATCAGCAAGGCCATCACCACTAATGATTATTTTGGAGCGGCCATTACTGACATTAATAATATGTATGGTGTTCCCGAATTTGTCCATGCCATGGAAGAGATAAAAAAACCTTATCTCATCGGCTTGAGTTTAATTGTGGAAAATGTCTCTCTTTCTCTTTTTGCTCTCAATGAAGAGGGTTATCTCCATCTCATCGCTCTCAATACGGTATTGAGCAAAAATTTAATCACTATCGAAACATTAAAAGTCAATCAAGCTGGTTTAGCTTGCGTTATTGAAACTAACCACGGTCTTTTTAAAGAGCACTTTTCTTCACTCGATCAAGTCGATACCTCTTTTACTAAATGGTTGATTTCTTATGCTAATATCTATCCAAATCATTTCTATCTTGGAGTGGAAATCACCAATTTAGAAGAAAAGAAATTTGCCGATAAAGTTCGCCAATTTGCCGCTGATTATGACTATTCTTGCGTTGCGTTTCCTCGCTTAAGATATGTCAAAAAAGATGATGCCATCGTCTTAAAAATTGTTTCCGCCATTGGAGAAGGTTCTAATCTCAAAGAGAAGAAAGCTCAAGGACAAGAATATTTCATGGTTGAAAACGATTATCATAAAATCTATCAAGAAAAAGAAATTGACCTGACTAATGCATTGATTTCTCAAAGCGATTTTCACTTTTTAATGAAGCGAGGAGAAATGCTACATTATTCCGATAAAGATAGCGACAGAGAATTGAAAGAAATGGCTTTTGCCACCTTAAAAAAATATCATCTTGATAATAACGAGATATATCTCAAACGTTTAAATTATGAATTAGAAACAATTAATTCAATGGGTTATTCCGATTATTTTCTCTTGGTGCAAGATTATGTTAATTGGGCCAAAACTCACGACATTTTGGTGGGAGCTGGTCGAGGAAGTGCCGCTGGTAGTCTTGTCAGTTATCTCTTAAATATCACTGAGGTTGATCCGATAAAATATCATCTTTTATTTGAGCGTTTTCTCAATCCATTCCGTAAAAGTATGCCTGATATCGATGTCGATTTTATGGATGTCAAAAGAGAAAATGTCATTCAATATATGCGTGATAAATACGGCAATGATAAGGTGAGTGGCATCGTCACCTTCCAAACTATTCTTGCTAAGCAAGCTCTTCGCGATATCGGACGTGTCTATCAATATCCTGAGCGACATGTCGTCTTATTATCAAAAGCCATCAGCAATCCTCATTATTCATTAGGACAAGCTTATAAATATCTTCCGGAATTTAAGAAAATTGTCGATAGCGATTCTTACTTCAAGGAATATGTTTCCTTAGCGGGGAAAATTGAGGGTCTCCCTCGTCAATCTGGTCAACACGCCGCGGGAGTTATTCTCAATAATACCGCCATTGAAAAAGCTATTCCGGTGTCGATAGATTTTAATGATCATCTCATCTCTCAATATGAAGCGACTTATCTTGAAGAACAAGGTTTCCTTAAAATGGACTTTCTCGGCATTCGTAATCTCACGACTGTTTATGTTTGTGTTAATTTAATCAATCAATCTCATCCTGATCTTCACCTTGAAAAAGAAAACATTCCTTATGATACTCCAGAAATCTATGATTTGATTTGCTCTGGTCATAATATCGGTCTTTTTCAAATTGATACTTCGGTAATGAAAAGAGGGATATTAACTTTAAAGCCACGATGCTTTGAAGATGTTGTCGCTCTCATCGCTCTCAATCGTCCTGGACCAATGCCCTATGTTAAAAACTACGCCGCTCGTCGCGACGGATTAGAAAAAGTGACCTATCTTTCGACTGATTTAAAAGATATTCTCTCTTCTACATACGGTATCATCGTCTATCAAGAGCAAATTAACCAAATCGCTTCCACGATGGCGGGTTTATCTCCCGCGGAAGCTGATTTATTCCGTCGTGCCATCAGCAAAAAAGATAAAGCTAAATTAAATGCCTTAGGAAAAGAATTTATCGAAGGCTCAATGAAAAATGGACATACGGAAGCGATTAGCAAAGCAGTTTTTAGTGATATCTTGAAATTTGCTGATTATGGTTTTAATCGCTCTCATTCTGTCGTCTATGCTGTTTTAACTTGTCGGATGGCATGGCTTAAAGCCCATTACCCGTTAGAATTTTATACCGCTCTTTTGGAAACTGGTCTATCCACGAGCGATAGCAAATTCATCGACAATCTCTCTGAAATGAAAGAGATGGGCATCAATATTTTACCTCCGGATATTAATTATTCGGAAAAGACCTTTGGCATTAAGGAGTCTGCTCTTTTGTTTCCCTTAACTTCTATCAGTGGAATCAATGATTTACTAGCGGAATCCATCATTAAAGAAAGAGAACATGGACCTTATCAGAATTTCTTTGATTTTGTGACGCGTTTATTTAGCCTTAAAATCACGGAAACACAGATTACTAAACTCATCAATTCTGGAGCTCTTGATTCGCTTTATTCTTCACGAGCTTCCATGCGAGCGACTATTAAAACCGCTCTTCAATATGCCGAATTGGTCCATGATGATAAAGGACAAATATCAATTGGCATTTCTTCCATCACTCCTCCCGAGATGATTAAGGAGAACGATGATCCATTAGAAAATCTCAATTTGGAATATGAAACGATCGGCATTATGCTGAGCGACAATATTCTCGAATACAAAAAAGATCTTATCCACGCGAAAAATGCCACCCCTATCAGTCTTCTCAACAATCGCGAAACCGCCACTATCGTCGGCATCGTTAAAACGAAAAAAGTCATCAAAACCAAAAAAGGATCTTCGATGGCGTTCGTGAAGATGTTTGATCAATCAGGTGATATTGAAATAACCGTTTTTCCTTCTCTTTTTGAAGAGAAAAACTCTCTACTCGAAAAAAATAATATTCTCGTCGTTAAAGGACGAAGTGAAGTTCGCGATGAAGAAAAAGACTTTCTCGCTGAAAGCATTGATTTATTGGAGGCTTAATGAATGAATAAATTAACTATTATTGATGGTAACTCCCTTCTTTTTCGTGCTTATTACGCGACAGCTTATCCAGGTGTCGAAGTGATGAGGAGTCAAGATGGAACTCCAACAAACGCTATTTTTGCCTTTTCCAATATGCTCAATAAAATCGTCGCTAGTCTCAAAGAAGGCGATAGTATCTTCGTCGCTTTTGATACGGGAAAGCCCACTTTCCGCCATGAAACATGCCAATTTTATAAAACTAATCGTAAACCAGCTCCCGAGGATCTCGTCAAACAATTTCCCATCGCTCGTGAATTTCTTCACGCTATTGGGGTCTTTCAATTTGAAGAAGATGGCTTTGAGGGCGATGACGTCGCGGGAACCGTTGCTAAATTAGCGGAGCAAGAAGGCTATGAGGTCCATCTTTTCACTTCTGATCGCGATTTTCTTCAACTCGTCAATGATAAAACGACGGTCCACATTTTAAAAAAAGGTTTATCGGATGTTTTAATAATGACTCCTCAATTAGTGGAAGAAACCTATGGTTTTAAGCCTCAACAAATCATCGATTACAAAGGTTTGCGGGGCGATGCTAGTGACAACCTACCTGGTATTCCAGGAATCGGCGAAAAAACGGCAGTTAGACTCATTCATGATTATGGCTCTTTTGATGAGATTGTCAAAAATGCTGGCAATATTAAAGGGAAGATTGGTGAAGCTCTTATCACTCATCAAAATCTCGGTACTATTTCTCGCGATATGGCGATTATTCGCACCGATGTTCCGCTTTCTTTTTCCGTTGGAGATTTGCTTTATGAAGGATACGATTTTACTTCGCTCAATAATTTCTGTCAAAAATATGGCTTCAAACAATTGATCAACAAAGTTCCACAAAAATGGAAGAAAATTGATCAAGAAGCAATGACAATTGAAGTAAGTACTGTTTCTTCATTACCTCTCAGCGCTTTACCTCAAGAAGTTGGAATCGCTCTTGATTATCAAGACGATGATTATACCAATTGTGATCTTTATGGCTTGGCTCTTGATTTTGACAACCACCATTTTTATATGAAAATTGAGGATGTTTTACATGATCAAACCGCTCTCGATATTTTGAAGAATCCTCACATTCGTAAATTTTGTTACGACTATAAAGCTATCCGCGTTTCTCTCTCGCGTTTTAATATCGAAATTAATGGTCTTTTCTTTGATTTATTAATCGCTGCTTATCTATTAGACAGTTCCTTGAAAAACAGCCCTGATATCGTGATGAACCTCTTTGGCGTCGATCTCGGTGATAATGAAGAACAAATGTCGC
>JBAYDQ010000035.1:0-5608 GCA_041668145.1 Bacilli bacterium
CAAAATTCACCATTATGGTGTCATGCATCCTTGCGTTCATCATGTCATTAAACAAATTCAACGCTTCACAAAAAAGGTGACAAAAGCTAATCCCAATACAATTTTCTTTTCTTTTGCCGATCATGGATTAATTGATGTGAAGTATTTTGATATATGTGAACATGAAGATATGCGCTCGCTCTTATCACAAGATATGTCTTTTGAAAAAAGAGTGATTAACTTCTTTGTTAAACCTGATAAGAAAAAAGAGTTTCAAAATTTATTTAATAAATATTACGGTCGATATTTTGAGCTGATGGATCGAGAATCTGTTTTCAAAGATGAACTTTTTGGAAAAGGAACGCCACATCCACTTTCCTATAAATTTATTGGCGACTTTATCGCTATCGCTAAAGACATCTATTGCCTATATGCCTCTAAAGAGATGACTCCGGAAAAATTTGTCCCTCATAAAGGGCATCATGCCGGAGGAACAAAAAAAGAGATGGAAATCAACATCAGTGTTTACAATCGCTAAAAACCATTGATTTAAAAGTTATTTTTTTGAGCGCTTAAGCAATATTATTTGGACAACTTCGTAAATGATATCAGCGGCAAAGATTGCTGTTGGGATCAAGAATAATAACGAACTTCCAATTACGCCAAAATAGATGAAATATAGAAAACATAAGCCTAGGACAACGATGTAAGGAATTCTTACTTTATTTCCAAAAACGAGACGAGCGAAAACTAATGACATCATTGCTAAAGGCAAACTAAAAATTAATACTATGAGAAAATAGGTTATCGGGGACGGATTGGTGAAATTAAGAGACTGCGATACTGGACTCACCCACAAATCATCTGACTTAATAATGGGTAGGAAAAGGAACGAAAGCGCTAAAAATATTAGCAAAGACTTGATGAAAACAACTGTTTTATTATTCATAATTACCTCCTAATGGTACTTGGTCACCATCTGAATTCCTTAAACAAAAGCCACAAGTAATGTATTGATTATCAACCCAATACTTGCAATGTTTGTAACTAGAACCATCATAAGTCCAAGTATCATCATAATCATACTAGGTATTTGTAATATCCCAACTAGTCCATATTTTAATGCCCAAAAATTGGCTATAAACAGATCTTCCTTTTCCAGTCAAAAGCGCAGCATGCCCTGTGGTTTTCCAATTCTTGGTGTAGTTGTAAAAACCAATAACAAGAGAAATCTCAAGGTTATCAGCAACCCCATTTGCTACATTTATATAATCTAGACAATAACATCTGACAAAAAATCATTCACTCCTGACATCATGTCAGAAGAAGTGCCATCATTACAAAAGAACTATTCAATAAAGTTCAAGAAATAAGAAAACATCGAAAATATTGCTAATGGAGTTTTGCTGAACGACAGGAATGTTTTGAACATTGAAAAGCATAATATGCAGACATTGGATTGGCTTAGCTTAAAAGTGAGATTTTAGGCTTGAAAAATAGGGAAGTTTGAGAAATCAGGGAAGCAAATTCATAATACTCGATATAATCTAAAAAAAATTAAAAATGATTTAATAATTTAGAGTGGAAAGAATAGATAGTGCTAGGAAATTAATTTTCAGCTACGAACTAGTTCGTATTTTAGATACATTTAAGACACAGATTATTGTGTTTAATAAATACAATTTCATGCTATAATACATCTCGCACATGGGTCTGTAGCTCATCTGGGAGAGCGCCTCGTTCGCAACGAGGAGGTAGCCGGTTCGATCCCGGTCAGATCCACCAATCACGAAAAACACTTCCTTATTGATGATTATATAATTTTCATGAAGGGAGTTTTTATTTTAGTATTTGCTTTGGATATCATATTTATAATCTCACTAATGAATGATATATTAAAAGGTAGTTGATAGAGAGAATAAATGGATAATTTTATTGGCCTAATATTTACTTTAATAGCGGTTATCTTTTTAATTTATTTTGGTTATCAATTAGATGAAAAAGGGCATTCTCATCCCCAGGTAGCTCTTAATCGTCAACTTGCTAAATTCTTCTTTTTATACAATAAAAAAGGGCGCACTTATTTTTCATTAACAGCATTGCTAATTGAAAGTTCAGCAACTTTATTTGGTTTAGTTAGCATCCTATTGTTTATCTTAACTTTTGTTATAGAAAATAATGACTTTGATTTTGCTTATTCAGTTTATGCTTTCTCTTTTTGTGCCATTGTCGCATTAATATACATCATCAAATTGATTATTTTGTTTATTAAAGAAATTAAAAGCGATTGGAAAAACCGCGAATAAATATATTTTAATTATTAATGTGTTTTCCATATAATGAAAAAGAAAAGGGTTTAAAGGGGACGAAAATATGAAAAAAGGTCTGATTATTGGGGGAAGTGTTCTTTTTCTCGTTTGTGTGGTAATCGGTTCGACGTGGATTAGTGCTTATAATGGTGCCATTAAAAAAGAAGCCATTGTTAATGAAGATTTAGGAAATGTTCATGCTTCATTGACTGGACGTTATGAAAAAGTAGTGACATTTATCGACGCCATTCAAGATGCTAACGCCACCATTCAAGGATATTTAGATACAATCGCTCAAGCTCGCGAAGCTTTCGCTGATGCTATTAGCCATAATGATAATGATGCTGCTTATGATTCTTCAACAACCATTGATCAAACTTTTGTCACACTTGTTAGTTATATGGAAGATAACCCCCGATTCTTATAATACCGTCAGTTTATATAGTGGATATCTTGCCGAATTTAGCGCTTCTACAAATGCGGTCATTTATGACATTGGCATCTACAACGAAGCCGTTAAAAATTACAATACTCACATTCAAATTTTCCCCAACATTATTTTTGTGGGAAACCGAGAAAAATTCACTCAATATAGCACGGCTAATTACAACGCCACTCTGCCGACCTTTAACTAGACAATTATATGAAAAACAAAAAGCCTTTTTCTTTTAAATCTCTTTTTGTTTCTATCTTCGTTTTTTCCTTTCTTTTTTTGTGTGGTTGCCAAAGCGCCCCCGCCATTAAAGAAACCGAAGAATTTTATATCAACGATCGTCCGCACATTTTACTAAATGCCACCAAATGGACAATCTTAACTTATAGTGAAGAACTCTATGATGATTCGCAAACCGAAGAATTCAAAGATGCGAAGATTAATGGCGCACAAGTTGTTGTTGCTACCTATCTAGGCGATTCCAATATCGACACGACAGACATATTTAATTCTTGGGGAATAGGTGAAAACGATATGGGCGTTTTAATCGTTCTCTTTTTTTCTAAAACCGAAGAAGATTACGCTTATCAAAGCATAGTTTTTGAAATTGGCGAGAAGATGAGTGGCTTTTTCTCTGCTTTTACAGCCAGCAATCTTATTAGTGAATATTTTGATGATTTAGCGATAAATAGTGGCGATTACGACCAAAGACTAATGGCCTTATACTTTGCTGTCATGGAACATATCTATCTGCAAGTTTACAATTATGATAGCTATAACTATCAGAGCTTTATGGATGAATATGCCACCAATAAATATGAGTATTTTGATTTGTTGCCGAGTGACTATGAACCCGAGCCTCTTCCCAACTGGGCATGGGCATTAATCATTACAGGAATTGTTTTACTAGGAATTGTTCCTAGTGGATTTATCATTAAGCACATCGCCACTTTTATTTCACGTGGAGGAGGAGGCCACTCCGGTGGATATTGGTTTAGACATTAAAAAAACTAGTCGTGGGAGTGACTAGTTTTTATTAATTGAATTTAAATCAAAACAGGAGTGACTTTTTGATAGATGCGCGTCGCCAATTTACCATCAAGGACAATTAACGCCGCCTTGTTGTCGCTGACAAAGTCGTATTCAGTTAATAAGTTTTCGGCTTTGCTTTCTTCCTCGGCTTGTTCTTTGATAAACCATTGGAGAAATTCTTGAGTAGCAAAGTCTTTTTCTTTAATGGCGATATCGAGAATATCAGAGATAGACTTGGTTATTTCTTGTTCGTGTTTGATTTGAAGAACGAGTGGTTCTCTAATGTCTTGATAACCGCTATAAGGTTCATCAACTCTTAAGGAGATAACGCGCATATTTCTTAAGATGAGATAATCTCTAAAATATAAGGCGTGGTCTCTTTCTTCTTGCGCTTGAACAACGAAGTAATTAGCGAAACCTTTCAAGCCTTTCTCCTCATAATAATTTGCCATTTCGAGATAGAGGTAACTACTATGTAGTTCCTTTTGAATTTGTGTATTGATTAAATCTGTTATTGTTTTGTTTAACATAGGATATATCTTCTTTCTGAAAGCTTTTTCATCTTTCATCTTTATTTTAAACAAGCACCTTTGTGAAGAATAGTAATATGCTTATAAATTTTCTAATATATCTTTTTGTCTTGTCAAATTTGGGGAAATGAACTTTTTTTGTTAAAATAAGTACAATTACATATTTTAAAAAGAAGGAGGATAAATATGAAAAACACAATCGGTTTTATTAAACCAAATTATCCAGGAGAAAGAAGAGTTGCTATTCTGCCAGAAGATATTGTCAATTTAGAAAACAAAATCGTTGTTGAAAAAGGATTTGGATCAACGATGGACATCAGTGACGAAGATTATCAAAAAGCGGGAGCGCAAGTGATGACGCGAGAAGAGGTTTTTAAGAAATGTGACAATATCTTTTCTTTAAAATTAATTCAACCATCTGATTATCGCTTTCTTCGCGATGGACAGATGATTATTGGCTGGACTCATCCGTTTGGATCGGGTGGCACTTTTTATCAAGAGCAATGCGTACCTCGCCATATTAAAGTTGTGGATTTAGATAATATCACTCCGCGTTTATTTTATGAGGATAAAGTTATTGATTTAGTGCATATTCCTCGGAATTTTGTCTATCAAAACAGTTTTATTGCCGGATATGCCTCAACCTATCATGCCTTAGTGGCGTTTGGTATTATTCCCACCTCCGAGACTAAAGTAGCTGTTTTATCGAGTGGTAATGTTGCACAAGGAGCCTTTAAAGCCATTTCGATGTTCAATCCTACCGTTCGAATGTTTTATCGCAAAACAATGGATGAATTTTATCAATCAATTGGAGAATATGACATCATCATCAATGGTATTCAAGTCGATAAACCAAATATCAATATCATCAGTAAAGAGCAACTAGCACAAATTAAAAAAGGCGCCTTTATCATTGATGCCGCCGCTCATCAAGGGCGAGCAATTTATGGAACTAAATTCACTTATTTAGAAAGGCCAATTGCTTATACAGAAGGTGTGGCTTATTATTGCCTAAGCAATTCACCATCATTATTTTATCGCACCGCCAGCCATGAAATTTCCAAAGCTTTTTGCCAATATGTTTATCGCCCTAGTTTAGATGTTATTTTCAACTATCTAAAAGAGGAATGATAGGATTCATGAAGAATAGAAAAGTACATCCAATTTTAATTCCTTTGCATTATGGTGCAAACTATCGCGGAATCAAATATGGCGCGGAATATCTTATAAAAGTCTTAGATGACTATATTTTGTTGCCAGAATTAAAGGTTGAAGATCAAATAACTGATCCGCATTTGAAAAATCTTTCCTCCGTTATCGCCACC
>JBAYDQ010000036.1:0-5535 GCA_041668145.1 Bacilli bacterium
TTCATAATAGTTGCTCCTTAGTCATCGACAACAATGCCCATGTTAAGAGCGCTACCTTCGACGATCTTCATCGCTGCTTCAATGTCAATGCAGTTGAGATCTGGTAATTTGTATTCCGCGATTTTGCGGATTTGTTCTTTCGAGATATGTCCCACAACGGCTTTTCGGCCTGAGGCACTACCCTTTTGAACACCAGCAGCTTTTAAGATTAAACCTGCCACTGGAGAGGTTTTGATGACGAAATCAAATGATTTGTCTTCATAAGCCGTGATAAGAACTGGAACAATTTCCCCACGTCTGTCAGCAGTTTTAGCATTGAAATCCACACAGAATTTACCCATGTTAATACCTGCAGCAGCAAGTTTTGGACCTGGTTTAGCGTCACCGCCAGGAAGTTCAAGCTTCAAGACTTTCGCGATTTTTTTACTCACGTGACTTTTCCTCCTATTTCTAGATTTTGTCCGTGCGTGGTTAACGAGTGAACCGCCACTCTTCCACGATAGACTTATTACATATGCGTCCATGCTCTCATACGTGGAGGCAACATGCTTGATAAGCATAACAAATGTATACGCGCGTTGGCAAGAAATATTTATATAAATATGAAAGTAATGTTTAGTGTCTTAACGATTAGTAAAAAACTTTATAGCAAAGCAAATTGTAAACAATTTGTAAAAGATAGACATTTTTCGTTGACTAGTTTATAATACTGACAATTCGAAAGTGTCGAATCAATGAAAAGAAAAAGTAGATTAAATCCCTATGCTCTCGTCCTCTTGTCGTTCGCTATCATCATCCTTTTAGGATCAATTTTGCTCGTTATGCCTTGGGCTCAAGGCAGTGGCCAATGGGCTTGGAATAATTATTTTGACGCTCTCTTCACAGCGACCAGTGCTACTTGTGTGACAGGATTAAGTGTTTACCATAGTGGCATTAAAGACGAATTAAGTATCGGTGGGCAAATCGTCTTATTAGCTATGATCCAAATTGGTGGTTTAGGATTTATCACTGTTTTAGCTTTCTTCATTACTTTGTTTAAGTCTAAACTACAATTTAAAGATAGATATTTTCTTTCACAAGCTGTTAACTCGACAAATGTCGGCGATGTTGTTCGCTTCGTGAGAAAGATTATTGTCATCTCTTTTTCTATTGAATTAGTGGGAACATTAGTCGGTTTACCAGTTTTTATAACTATGTTCCCTAATAATCTTGGAATGGCAATTTGGAATTCAATTTTCACCTGTATTTCAGCTTTTAACAATGCCGGTTTTGATATCTTAGGAAATACATCATTAATTCACGAAGCCGGTACTTTAGTGGGAAGTTTGCCAAATTGGGCGAATATTTACTTAGATATTTACGTCATGATTCTTATTGTGGCTGGCGGTATTTCATTTCTCGTTTTAACCGATATCTTTTCCTTTAAAAAACGCCCTGAACAGTGGAGAGCTTTTACTAAAATTGTTTTACTTACCACTTCATTTTTAATCGTTATCGGCTTTGTGTGGTTTTTAGGATTTGAATGTTTCAAAGGATCAGAGAGTATGACACCTCTTGACGCCATCTTCCAAAGCATCACTTGTCGAACCGCTGGTTTTTCAACCTACAACCAAAATAATTTATCCATTGGAAGCAAGATCTTTAGTTGCGTATTAATGTTTATTGGAGGCTCTCCTTTGGGTACCGCTGGTGGCATTAAAACGACAACATTGTTTATGATTATTCTCGCCATCTTTAGTTATTTACGCGGCAAAAATGTCAGTGCCTTTAAACGCACTTATTCGACCAAGATGATCGTAAAAGCTATGTCCTTATTCTTTATTGCTATTTTAACCGTTATTATTTGTTTTATAATTATATCGACGCTTGAGCAAAGCCAAAACATTCCTTCCGAGAACATCTTGTTTGAAGTCTTCTCGGCATTCGGAACAGTGGGACTATCAACTGGAATCAATCCTGATCTAAGCGTCGGAAGTAAATCCATTCTTATCTTCTTAATGTTTGCTGGTCGACTTGGACCGATGACTTTCTTCCAAGTTTTCCAAATCAACATGAACAAAGAAGGTTCAGCTCACTATAAATATGTCGAGGAAGATTTCCTCATTGGATAAAGGAGAAAAGATATGTCAAAGAAATCATATGCTGTAATCGGACTAGGTCAATTTGGACGGGCTGTTGTCGAAGAATTAGTTGCCAATAGCGCTGATGTTATCGCTATTGATAACGATGAAGATGTCGTCAAAAAAGTGGCCCTTTTACTGCCTACCGCTTTTGTAGCGGATTCTACCGATGAAGAGGCTTTAAAAGAATTAGGGGTTCAAGACGTTGATGCCGCTATTATTGCCTTTGGAGGCAATAAAGAAGCCGCAGTTTTGACCACCGTTATTTTACGTGACTTAGGAATTAAACAGATTATCGTTCGCAGTGATGATGATTATTTTGTTCCGATTATGAAGAAACTTGGTGCCACAGAAGTTATCACTCCTCAAAAAGCGGCTGGTATTGCCTTAGCCAATCGCCTTGGCAATGAAGATTTTAAAGATTTCTATAAACTTGATAATCAACATTCAGTTATTTCTCTAATGGTCAATCCTGGATTTGTTCCCACGACGATCATGGAGTTAAATCCTAAAATTAAATTTGGCGTGAGCCTTGTTCTCATTATCCGTAACGGAAAATCATTTGTTCCCGGCGGCACGGATTCCATTCTTCCAGACGACAATATCTTTGTGGTTGGAAGCACAAAAGAAATTCGCGAATTCCGCGAGACACTAAATGGGAAAAAAGGAAAATAGAACTCTGTAAAAATAGACAAAAAGAAAAGTCGCTTGATTAATTTATCCGAGCGACTTTTTTATTTTCGGTGATGATTCATGACAAACCAGATACCCAAAGCCATTTGAAGCGGTATTCCTAAAAGGAAAATCGGCCACAACGTCCAAGCGCATATCGTACAATATAAAGCGGCCAAAAAAGACCAAATCAAAATTGATTCAACAATTAAATTAAATAGAGAGGAGCGGAAAAATTTCTTATCCGCCACAATCGCCAAAATGCAAGAAGCCGGGACTGCCCACAAGTAAGCTTGCCAATAACCTTTGCCAAGTTGGATAAAAGTATAGACAAAAACAATGGTCGCAATCATCCAAAAGATGGTTATTAAAAGAGCGGTGATGAGAATTTTATTTTGAAATTCGTTTTTCTTATCACGAAGAAATTCTTTCTTTTCAGAAGGAGAGCCTTCATGAGTCAAATAATCAATTGTTACGCCATAGAATTCACACAAATCATAGAGAGTTTCAATATCGGGAATAGTATCACCTTTTTCCCATTTTGAAACCGCTTTGTCGGAATAATTAAATTTTTCCGCTAATTCTAGTTGTGTGAGTTTAGCTTCTTTGCGTAGTTGAGCTAAATTATCACCGATGATTTCTCGAATGTTTACCATACTCATAAACATACGCTAAAAAGCGCTTTTTTTCAACATTCAAAAAGTTGGCTTCTCTTTCTAGGAGAGTAACATATTCATTCTCAAATTTAGAGAATGATATCTCTTGATAATAAATTATTTAATAGGGTTAATTAAAAAACCTAATTCACTAAAATATAATTGCTATGAATTGTTGGAAAAAACACAAGACCTTGATTATCACAACGAGCGTTTGTCTCGTTTTAACGCTGACCGGTGGTTCTCTCGGATATTTTTTGGGAAAGCGTTTTTTTGTTTCTAGTGTTGATTATAGCAATCTCGACGCTAATTCCTTAGAGGATGACAACACTCTTGTTTATCAACACTTTGATTCCTACCAAAATCAAGATAAAACACAAGATGAATACATTGATAATTTCACACCCTATCAATTAGCTAATGCCGCCTTTTATCAAAGCGGAAAAGAAACATATTCTAAAGTTGTTGGGGCTGGCCAAGTCATCGCCGGCGGGGCGAAGCAAAAAATTATGAGTTATCATTTGAAAAAAGATAATGATTATTTCTTTGAATCAGTTTCAACAGGCTTAGTGACTGTCGCGAAACGCTTTTACCAAAATGATGAAGTCAAATGGTATCGAGGTAAATTAGATAAATCAGGCATTGTGGCCTGGAACGCGAGTTCAGAAGTCGTTAATACGGTGGAAGATTTCACTGCTTCATGGGGCAAAGATTTATCTCGTCCGACTGTTTACATTATCTCGAGCAAAACCGCTCTTGAAACATCGACGATAACAAAAAATGGTAACCATTTAATCATATCATTAGATCTCGACCCCATTTTTTCTGTCGTTCGTTATGTCAAACAAATGGTGATGATGAGTTCTCTTGAAGCCGATCCTGTTTTCAACACGATTAATTTCACCATTACTCTCGATTCGGATTTCCGAATTATTGAAGCCGTTGCAACGGAAAGCTACCGCGTTAAAAAATTTGGATGGAATGATGCGACTGGTTATTTAAAAGAAACTACTACTTATCAGGTTGATGAAGATATCCCTGATATCAATACAGGAATTGTTTATGAATGAGGAGGACATATTATGAACAAAGTCATTAAATTTGGAGGGATATACACATTAGCGTTTTCAATCTCCTTAGCGACAGGATTTCTCATGCAGTATCGCGATAACTCAACTGTTAAAGTAACACCTGAAACTTTAGAAACTCCCGGAGAGAGATTGATTGCCTCTCTTTTAGATTACGAAGGAATGAACATTGCGGCTGAAATGCATTTTGTCACCGAAGAAAATGTTAAAATTGATGTCGATTTAAATGGTCAAGCGCAAATTAACACTCTCGATGAGATGAAGTTAAATAGCATCGTCAATCTCAATCTCGATGGAACGAAGATTAATGCTCAACTTGGATATTTTTCCAATGTCATCACTTTTTCTTATAAGAATAATTATTTTAAATTAGAAAGTGATTCCCTATTTTCATTCATTGATATGTTGCCCGAATATGGCATTACTCTTGAACTGCCATCGGAAATACAAAACATCGATATCAATTTTATTGAGACTCAAATTGAGAGTATTGGAGAAGATGACAAATTATCATCGGAAGATGGTTATTATTACATCATTAATATCGGCACAGAAGATAATGTTTTTAATATCTATGTTAAAACCGACGCTAATGACCGCTTCTTAGGTTTAAGAACTGACACTATTTTTTACAATAATATGAAGTTTTCTTTGAACGCCACCATTGATCCCATTTCCTCTAGCGAATTATCGCTCGTTGATCCCTTGACGAGTGAAGATGCGAGCAAATATAAAGATTTTTCTCCAGCTTTCACCCTTTTTGATCATTTATACACTTTCCTTCAAAAGGATAGTGCTTGCGTCAATTTATCCACAAACATAACTGTTCTTCAAAAAGATGAGAGCGTTGATAATTATCACGCCGCCATTGGTTTTGGTTATGCCAAAAATGCTCAGCAGTACACAATCGATGCGACAATCAATGAAAATAGTCGCGACCATACCTTTAATTTTATCTATGATAATGACGCTATTTATGCCAGTTTTCATCGTTTAAAA
>JBAYDQ010000037.1:0-5443 GCA_041668145.1 Bacilli bacterium
TCGCCATTATAAAATTTCAGCATTGTCTCTTCGATGCTATCTTTATCCATTTTTCCGTGAACGACACCAAGAGAAACGTTAGGGAGAAGGCGATGAAGGCGATTGACACACATGTATAAAGAAGAAACATTATTATGCAGGTAAAAAACTTGTCCTTGACGTCCTAATTCTCTTTCAATTAGCTCTTTTGCTAAACCCATATCAAAAGGCGTAACATAGGTCTGAATGGGCATTCTAAGTTGAGGAGCAGTATTAATTGTCGACATCGCTCTCACACCCAATAGCGATATTTGTAATGTCCGTGGAATTGGGGTGGCGGTCAAGGTTAAAACATCGATATTTGTCTTGATTTCTTTTAATCTCTCTTTTTGTTCAACACCAAATCTTTGCTCTTCATCAATAATCAGTAAGCCCAAATCCTTAAAAACGATATCTTTTGATAATAAGCGATGAGTTCCAATAATTAGATGAATTGATCCTTCGCGGATGCCTTTAATGTATTCTCGCTGTTTTTTGTCGGAAATTAAACGCGAAAAGATAGCTATTTTAATATCAAAACCGGCAAATCTTTCTAAAGCTAATTCATAGTGTTGACGCGCTAATAATGTTGTTGGACATAGGATGGCAACTTGTTTGCCAGAATTGATAGCTTTGAAAGCTGCGCGAAAAGCTACTTCTGTTTTTCCGTATCCAACGTCTCCGCATATTAATCGATCCATAGGAAGAGAACTTTCCATGTCTTTTTTTGTTTCATCAAGTGCCTTTTGTTGGTCGGGAGTCAAATCGTAAGGAAAGGCGTTTTCAAATTGAGTTTGAAATTCATCATCGTGTGCAAAGGCATATCCTTTGAGTTTGCTTCGCTCAATATAAAGTTTCATCAAGCGTTCCGCTAAATCATTGACTCTCTCTTTGATTTTCTTTTTGGTATTTTCCCAATCTTTACTATGAAGGCGAGAAAGACGAGGGGCTCGACCTTCTTTTCCTAAATATTTTCTTACTAATTGAAATTGAGAAAGAGGAACATATAGAAGTTCTCCAGCATGATAAGCGATTTTTAAATAATCGCGATGAACACCATCAACTTCTAATGTCATCAGTCCGATGAATTGACCAATTCCTTGATACTCATGAACAACATAGTCGCCCGGTTCAAGATCTTCATAAGATTTTAATATTGTGGCTTCTTTAAAGCGATTATCAAAACGAGCGATCTTTGTTTTGTCGTTAAATAATTCATAATTTGTTAAATAAACAATTTTTTCATCTGGCAAGACAAAACCATTGCTTAAATAAAATGTTGTAATGCCAATTCTTTTTTGAGGAATTTGCAAATCGTGAACTATTTCATATTCTTGTCCGAGCTTTGTAAGACCATCTTGAATGGTGCTGATATGTTCGTTATTACTCAATGATAAAATAATTTGGTAATTATCATTTAGATAATTCTGAATAATAGAAAAGGCATCCGCTTCTTTACTAGCCTGAAATGGAACATGTTTTAAAGAAAATTGGAGTTCATTCGGTTGGTCAATAAACACGGAAGTACTGATGATGTTTGATCCAGAAAAAAGAGTGAGTCGAGACAAATCTTGATAGACAGAAAGGTGGCTGATTGTTAAATGTTTTTCCTGAAGTTCGAGAAGGTAATTTGTCGATTCATTAATGAGCAGTGTATTCGATTGTTCGATGGCGGATTGGTCAACAAAGACTTTGACAAATTGCTGACAATAATCAAAAAGAGAGTAATGATTATTTGTCATCAAGGAAAAGTATTTATATATTTTCTGTGATCTTTTGCCCTCAATAATATCATCGATATCAAGGGTAAGGTTATCACGCAATATCTCAAAATCTTGATAATTTAGATTGGATCGATCTTTTTCCAACATATCAAAAAGGTGATTTTGACCTTTAACAACGTCTTCTTGACTAAGCAAAACATCACTAGCAGGCAAAATAATCGCCTCGTCGATATTTTTAGTTGAAGTTTGTGTTGCAATATCAAAGAAACGAATTGACTCAACTTCATCGCCATAGAATTCAAGTCGAATAGGATGGTCAGTATTGACAGAAAAAATATCTAAAATATCACCGCGAACGGCAAATTGCAAAGACTGATCAATTTTGTTAACAAGACTATAACCGCTTTCAACTAAAGTTCGTTTAATAGCGGATAAATCATATGTTTCGCCGACTTTTATCTTCAAAACATTTTTCTTAAATAATTCAGGATTTGGCAAATATCGAGTGGCTGATGCTACATTAGCGACAATAATTTGTGGTTCATGACTATTTAATAGACTATTTAAAACATAGAGGCGCTGAGCCACCATCTCTTTAGATTGAACCATGTTCTCCGCTCTAATTAATTCGTCACTTGGAAAAAGGAGAACATGATCTCTATCAATAAAGGATTGTAAAATAGAATATATTTTTTGCGCTTTGTATAGATTTGAAGCAATAATCAGATAATTATCCTTTTTCTCTCTATATGCAGCTGAAATAAGAAGGCTTATTCCAGTCGAATCATCGACGACAAAACGCCCCTTTTTCTTAAGAAAGGGGGGGATAACGGGATTGGTTTTCAACTTTTCAAATAAGTTCAAATGTTACTCCTTAGTTGAATTTGTTCATCGCCCGATCGAAATCAGTCTTGATGGTCTCCTTAATTGCTTCAATAGCAGATTTAATCGCTTCATCAATCAAAGGTTGATCTTCCTTTAATGGTTTGCCTAACACATAATCGATAACATCCCATTCTCCAGGTTCACCGATGCCGATACGAATGCGTTTGATGTCCTCGGTTTGCAAATTCTCAAAGATATTTTGCATTCCTTTGTGACCACCTGAACTGCCGTTTTTGCGAAGGCGAATTTGTCCAGGCTTAAGAGCCATGTCGTCAAAGATGATAATTATATCATCGATATCAATTTTAAAATAACTGACGACTTCGCGGACAGCGGTTCCAGATAAGTTCATGAAAGTCATTGGTTTGAAGAGATAGACATCTTCATCAAATATTTTCCCTCTTCCTAAGAGTCCATGAAAAACATCCTTATCCACATCGATTTGGGACAAAGAGCTCAAGAGATCAATGGCCACAAAACCCATATTATGGCGCGTCTTTTCATATTTTTTTCCGGGATTTCCTAGACCAACAATAAGTTTCATATAAACTTCCGTCGGTTATTATAGCAAAAATAAAACCAAATAGACACCTTAACAAAGCAAAGGTTTCTTGATAAACTGAAGTTCAATATGAAGGTCAAAGCCTGGTTTAAAAATTTTTTAGCGGGAATGGGTATCGGAATTGGAGCCGCCATTCCGGGAGTCAGCGGTTCAGCCATCGCCGTTATTTTTAAAGTTTACGAATCCATTATTTGGAGTGTAAATAATTTTTTCAAGAAATTTGGTCGCGCTTTTGCGATTCTTTTACCCATCCTTTTGGGGATCATTTTCGCAGTTATTCCTTGCATTTGGCTTTTTGATAAAGCCTTAGAAAATTTCGTTTTTGGACTTGTCTGTATTTTTGCAGGATTTTTGATTGGCTCTTTTCCCAGCGTCACTGAAGAAGTCAAAGGTGTAAAAGTAACCAAAAAACACATTGTGTTAATAGCGATTGGAGCGGGAGCAGTTTTACTGCTCGGTCTTCTTTCGGTTATCTTTGGTAATAAATTGAATTTAAATAGTAACTTTAGTGATATGTCCTGGTGGTTTATGCTTATTCTTATTCCTGTTGGAATGATTGCCGCTGTCGCTTTAACTGTTCCGGGTCTTTCTGGATCACTCATCTTGCTAATTATCGGCTTTTATAAACCGCTTTTGCTCTTTACTGTTGAATGGACAAAAGAAGCGCTTGTTTCACATGATTGGTCGAACGCTTGGAAACTATTTGGGATGCTCGGTTGTTTTGCCGTTGGCGTTCTATTAGGAGTTATTATCACTTCTAAAATAATGAAGAAATTTTTAGATAAGCGTCATGACGATACATATTTTGTTATCATAGGCTTTATCGCGGCAAGTATCCTCGTCTTATTCTTTAATTATGAGACATTTAATTACTATTGTGTTTGGGCTGGACAAGCCATGGTTGGTTATCAACCCGCACTTCCTCTTTATATCGAGATTCCTTTAGGAATTACTCTATTGATAATCGGCGCACTCGCCTCTTATCAATTAGTTAGATTGTCACAAAGACATCGAAAGGAAAAAAATCATGAATTGGGAATTTAATTTTCTTGAATGGCTCACGCAAGCCAATCAAAATCCTTCCTTAAATTGGTTGAGTTGGATATTGGATATTTTGACTTTATCCTGCGACAAAGGTCTCATTTGGATTATTGTAGCCTTTGTTATGTTGTTCTTTAAAAAATGGCGCAAGACAGGCATTGTTTTAGCCTTTGCCCTCGTCGTTTTTGCTATGCTAGGTAATAATATTATCATCAAATACTCCGTGCAGAGAATACGACCGCTTTATGTTGACAGCAATCCTATCAGTTATGTTCTTCTTGAACGTGCCAGTGATTGGATGTTACCTTCTGGATCTTCATTTTTAGGTTTCTTTGAAGTTCCCGATGCTGGTTCTTATTCTTTTATGTCTGGTCATTCATTCTCTTCCTTCTTATGCGCCACAATTATCTTTTACTATCATCGCAAGACAGGCGTCGCGGCAATTATTATCGCCACGCTTATCGCTTTCTCCCGACTATATTTTGGAGTCCACTATCCCACCGATGTTATCTGCGGAATCATCTTTGGAACCGGCTGTGGAATTCTCTCGATTTTCCTCGCCCAAAAATTCTACGATAAAATAACTAACTGGGTTGTTAATATCTTTAAGAAAAAGAAGAAACCAGCAACCGTTTAATCAATTAAAAAAGTGGCGTTGACCACTTTTTTATTTGCTAAATAACAAATTTTAAGAAGCTTTTGTCAGTGAAATTGTCGCGGATGAAGAAGAGCAACTCTCCACTGTAAAGGACCAGCCAAGAGAGGCGCCACTATTAAGATTTTCACCACCGACAAATTGACGATAGAAATTAGACATTGAGAATGATGAACCAGTTTTAAAGAGATTCGAAGATGTTAAAGTTGTCGCGGGATAATAATTGGCACTAGTACTATTTCTAATTAATTGGAGAAGGTTGTAATCACTATAACTCTGTCCAAGAACAGAAATATAATCGCTCGCACTCTCCGAATAATATGTATTGCTCATCGCTGTATAGATGTTATTTGCCATCGTGTTGCTTGATAATGTTGTGTTCCAACCACCACTTAAATAAGTGGTTAAACGGGCATCGACATGCCACAGACGAAGGCCTGGCACACTTGGACCTTGAGGGTAATTGCCAGTATACGAGTAGTCAGAATCAAATTCATTCAAACCCGTCGGTGTATATAATTCCAATAATAAATATTCATCAAATGGAGAATCATAAGA
>JBAYDQ010000038.1:0-5402 GCA_041668145.1 Bacilli bacterium
GTTGAGCATTAATATGAGGTGTTGACATATTTTCTCCTTTTGACAACTTTTTATTTTTTGCCACGCTTATTTTAACTCATTGTATTATCTCTCACAAATAAAGATTATTCTTTGACCTTTATTTCCTAGATAGATAAACTATGGATATGAAAGAATTAGCCCTCTCTATTACCCATTATAAAGTTTTACATACTATCGCTTCTTTAAATGATTTATCGCTTTATCCAAATCAAGAGGGCGTTTATAAAATTTTATCTGGCATTCGTGATAACGAGACGAAAGAAGCGAGTTTGATACCGACTTTTGGAACCCTAATTTCTTATTCAAGCAAAAAGATATGTCATTATGTATTAGCACTTTCTCGCTATGAATATCTCAAAAATATTTTTGACCCTCAAACCGAAGAATTATATTTGGAAGTAACTCCAAAGGGTCGCCGAGAATTAGAATTGTTTTTAAAGAAGAAAAGATTACCTTATAGTAAAACAATTCGCATTAGTAAACCCACAATCACAAAAATTATAAAAAAATAAATTTATCAAATAATCGTGTTTTGCGGTGTTATTTTAACAGAAATAGTGTTTTTTTATCATCAGGCGTTAGGGCGCGTATTGAAAAGAAAAACGAGAATTGCTATGATACTTAAGACAAAGAAATTAGTTTCTTTAGAATAATAACGATAAGGAGAAACTTTATGAAATTTATATGGGATAATCCCCAAGTTGATACCGCTAACTGGATTATAACAATTGTTCTGATTCTCGCCATTTACGCTCTTCTCTTTATTGTTTTTTCAAAGGTTGTTAAGCGTAATGCCGCTTTTTATATTTGGACGATCTCTCTCGTTTTTGTTTTAGCCTCTTACATCTTGAACTTAGAAGCGGTTTTAATTGTCGCTTCTATTCTCAGCGGTGTTGCTTTTACCGTTTGCTTGTTTGCCAATCTCGGCGATTTACGCTCTTTTTTAGCTAATCCATTTCGCCGTGCCAGTGGCAAAAATATCAATTTTGGCATTGAAAAAATCTATGATCACAAGGCGCTTTATAAAAATATTGAAACCGCCGTCATCGCTTTATCGAAAAGTCGAACTGGAGCTTTGATTACTTTTGAACGCAATACATCATTGAAAGACATCATGAAAAACGGTGTCCCTGTTTTAGCTCCTGTCTCTCCGGAATTATTGATGACAATTTTTTATCCCGGAACCCGCCTCCACGATGGAGCGGTCGTCGTTCATGATAATGAAATTCTCGCCGCGAGTGTCTTTTTTACTCCCACAACCAAACCCTTTGCCTATAAATATGGTTCTCGCCATCGCGCCGCGATTGGTATTTCGGAAGTTTCAGATGCCGTGACAGTGGTCGTCAGTGAAGAAACTGGTCGCATTTCCTTTGCTGTTAATGGCGAATTAGAAACAGTTAGTCCCGAAGCTTTCTTAAGAGCTTTTGAAACATATATGGCGGATGGGGGCAGCGAAGAATAAATGGGAAAGTATTTTGGCACGGATGGCGTCCGTGGTCCCGCCAATGAAAAATTGACAGCTCATTTAGCTTATCGTATCGGTCGCTTTATCGGTCAATATCCACATGGGAAGAAAACACGTATTTTAGTTGGCCGCGATACTCGTCTATCCGGTTCAATGCTTGATAATGCTTTAATTGCTGGTATTACCTCAAGTGGTGGTAACGCTTACGAATTAGCGGTGACAACCACTCCTTCCATTTCTTATCTCGTTGAAAAGAAAGGATTTGATTTCGGTGTGATGATTTCCGCCTCCCATAATCCTTTTTTTGATAATGGGATTAAAATATTTGCTCCAAATGGGGAAAAATTAAATAATGAAATTGAATCATTAATTGAAGAATATATCGACTCACCAACTGATTATCTTCCTTTGATTGCTAATCAAAATATGGGTCGTCTTATCGTTTCCAAAGAATTAATTGATGAATATCTCGATTATTTAGCGAGCAAAGCGATCGGTGACTTCTCACATCTAAAAGTCGCTATTGATTGCGCTCATGGCTCAGCCTCTGTCACGGCTAAAAAACTCTTTATCGATCGTCTTCATCTAAAAGCCAGCATCTTTAATGATGATTTTAATGGCACAAACATTAATGATAATTGTGGTTCTACTCACTTGAAATTTTTGCAAAAAATTATCATGGATGATCATTATGATTTAGGCATCGCTTTTGATGGAGATGCTGATCGTTGTTTATTTGTTAACCATGAAGGCCAGATTGTCGATGGTGATGCCACGATGTTTATCAATGCTCGATATATGCGTAAACATCATCTACTTAAAGAGAATAAAATTGTTTTGACTGTCATGTCTAACTTGGGACTGAAAAAAGCTCTGATGCAAAACCGCTTGACCTATGAAGAAGTCAGTGTTGGCGATAAATATGTTCAAGCCTGTCTAAAAGAGAAAAAACTTTCTCTGGGTGGAGAACAATCTGGTCATGTCATATTTAATGATGACTTAAATACTGGAGACGGACAATTAACCGCTATCCATACTTTAAATATTTTAGCGGCGGAAAAGAAATCGCTGAAGGAGTTGACTGAAGACCTCATCATTTATCCGCAAATACTTAAAAATATCGGTGTTTCCAATAAAGAAGCAGTTATGAAACATGATGGTTTAAAAGTCTTTATTAAAGAGCAAGAAGATATCTTAAATGGCAATGGCAGAATCCTTGTTCGTCCCAGTGGAACAGAACAATTAATTCGTGTCATGGTGGAAGCCTCCACGTGTGAAGATTGCGCCAATATCGCTGATAAAATATTGGATTACATCTCAAATATTTTATATTAATTTTTATGATTAACTCAAAAGAAATTTACGATTACATCATTAAAATTCAAGCGATTTCAAAAATTGGACTTACTTATAGCAAGGATCCTTATGCAATCACTAATTACAATGAGATCAACGACCTTTCCAAAAAGTTTCTTGAAGATTTTACGGATGTTAAATTTGATCGACCTAATTATTTTGAAAAGAATGTTTACCCAACTCCAAACATTTCCGTCCGAACCATTATCTTTAATCAAGATCGCACAAAAATATTGATGGTTCGCGAAGTAAAGACGCAGAATTACTCTTTGCCTGGAGGTTGGGCTGAACTCTATGACTCGCCGAGTCAATCAGCGGCTAATGAATGCCAGCAAGAAGCGGGAGCTGAAGTTAAGATTGTTCGTCTTGTAGGTATCACCAATCGAACGCCTTTTAAAAGCAATACGACTGTTCCTGAATATGTCATTTTATTTGAGGGAGCAATTGAAGGAAATTTGCACGAGCATGAATATGAAACTGATGATGTAGGATGGTTTCCAATTGATAACCTACCCGAAACATCAAAGAAATTATCTGTTGAAGAGTTGAAGAGGCTGATAAAAGCCGCTCATGATAAAGAAGTTATTTTTGATTAACTAAGGGGAAATAGATGATGAAATAACAAAATGACCTTAATATTTAAGGACATTTTTGATATAATCACTATAAAAGCAAGCATTATGGAGAATTTATTAACACTTATTGATTTAACACCTCTTCAAATCTCATTTATGATTTGTGTCGGTGTCGTGGGACTCGTCCTGATTTTTTGTGCTATTTTCTTCCCGATTAGGCATCATTATATTCGCAAAAAATTCCATGAGTATTACTACAAGAAAATTTATCGTGTTGCCTTTAATCAAGACTATTATCTCATCAATGATTTTCTTTTTCGAATTGATGATTCAACGGTGATGGGTATTGACCATATTCTTTTTGCGGATCGTTATATTTTCATTATTAATGATTATTTTTATGATGGTGATCTATTAGGCAACGCTGATGATAAATCATTAATCTTTGTCAACAAAAAAGGCAATAAACAATATACTGATAATCCTTTTATTACGAGTGAGAAAATTGTTTCTCGTCTTTCGATGATTACCGGAATTGATAGCGCGTTGATGATTGGTGTCGTCTTTGTTAATAATAGTTGCAAATGCTTTGTTAAATCGGAATCTAAACAATTTTATATCGTCCAAAGAAAATACTTTAAAATGCTTATCAAAAATGTCGAATCTCGCACAGTGGGGCGCATTAATCCTGTCCAGCTTGATAGCGCAGTTAAAGCTATTTATCGCCTTAATCGTAGAAAGCACACCAAATGAAAATAAAAGAAGCTTTTCTTCGCTCTAAAGATATCTATCGTGCCCACCCATTAAATTCGTGGGTTTTAGGCATTTCTTTGGCTCTTTTTATTGCCGCTGTCGTCGCGATTGACTTTATCTATCCGGGCTTATTTTACCTTTTTATTCCTCTGCTCGTCTTGCCTTTTTTATTTGATTTTATGATGCTTAATTATAGTCTGAGTATCAAAGATGAAGTAAGTGTCAAAAACACTTTTCGACTTTTTGGCATCTATTTCACAAGACCTTTCCGTTCTTCATTTCGTGTCATTTTATCTTTCTTTAAAATGATTATCGTGCAATTTATTTTTACGATTCTGCTCTTTGGCATCCTTTATTTTTCTTATTCCGGATATTATGGCAATGTTTTTACCGAAAACTTTACTGGATTAATTACTACATTTACCAATCAAACCACGATGTCAACATCAGCTTATAACACGGCGATTGAAGGATATTTATCCGCTAATGGTAATATGTTACAGAACTTTACCTATGCGCTTATCATTCCCTCTGATTTTGTCGCGGTAATCGTTTTTTGTTTCCTCGTCTCAATTGAATCATTCAGTATTTACGCTCGTTTGTCTCTTCCTCAAAGCACGCAAGTTTTTGTTCGCATGAGTGTGAAAAGAGCTATTAAAAAGCAAAGAAATAATTTTTATGGCAGTTATTTAGCTTTAAATTGGCCTTTGTTCGTTTTATTAGTGATTGGCATGGTCGCTGGATCTTTAGTCATGCTTTTCTTATTTAATAATGTAAATTATGCTTCAATAGTTGGAGTCATCTGCGGTTTTATTTTAACCTCCTTATTTCTTCCCTTTTATTTTAATAATATGCAATCGCTCTACTCATTATTAGAGCCTGATGTCAAAGAATCTTCTCAAGAACTCGCTCGTGAAATGCTTTCTAACATTCGCATGCAAAGAGAACTAAATGAACAAGAAGCCAAAGATCTGCAAGATGCCATTGATGCTTTGAATAAGGAAATTGATAATCAAAAAGATAAAGATGAGCCTCTTGAAGAAGATAAGGATAAAGAAAAAGACCCGTAAAGGTCTTAATTAACGAATGGAGCAAGTGACGGGAATCGGACCCGCATAACTACCTTGGCAAGGTAGTGTTCTACCACTGAACTACACCTGCATAATGCATCGGCCATCCAAATTTGGCTTAATTATTATAGCAAATGAAATACAAGATGCAATATAATTTCA
>JBAYDQ010000039.1:0-5392 GCA_041668145.1 Bacilli bacterium
AACGAATTGTCCAGTGGTCTTTAAAGCGACAATTGAACCGAATAATTGAAGAGTTTCACCTGTCACTGACAAATAGACAAACCATCCTCCAAAGCAGAGAATCAAAGTTAAGATAACCATGATGATCAGCTCTAAGATAACATCAAATGCCATATAAAGCTTTCCAAAGGAAATATTGATATCACGATTCTTTTTGGCCACTTTTGAAAAAGCTAATAACTGTTGATTTTCTTTGACGAAAGCTTTGATGACACGAATGCCAGTAAAGCTCTCTTGCGAATAATCGTAAAGTTCATCAAAAGCTTTTTGTCGCTGGGTCCATTTGACACCGACCATCTTTTCGACAATCGCACCCCAAAAAATAATTAACACCATGGGAATCAAACCGATTAAAGTTAATTGCCAGCAGGAGATAAACATAAAGATAAGGGCAAAGAAAGAAAGGAAAATAGCGTCGATGAGCATAATTGTTCCCCAGCCAAGAAACTCTTCGATTGTTTCTAGGTCCGAAGTAAACCATGCCATGACCGTTCCGACTGAATTATTGTGATAATAAGAAATAGATAGTCTCTCGCCTTTTAAAAACATTTCATGTCGAATAGCGGCTTCAATTTTTTGCGAAGCCATAAAAATAGTAAAACGCCAGACAATACGACCGACGAACATACCGATGGCAATCGCTAATATCCAATAACAACAAGTTAAGATGTATCTTTTGTTTTCTGCACTTAATGATCCAAGATTTAAGGTGTCGACAATATAACCAATTTGCGCTGGGATGAAAACTTGAATTAAATCCACGCCAATAAGCGTGAGAATACCGATGATGTATAGCCACGCGTATCGACGATAATACTTTGTTAAATACTTGTTCCAGAGCATAAAAATGAATGTTAATTAATTAACATCTAAGGTATTTTAACACTAAACATTTAATAAACCATATAAAAAAAATCGATTGCCGATTTTCTTTATCAATTATTAAATATTCGATTAATCAGAAGTAACTTCTGTCAGGGTATAAACAACGATTTTAGTTAAGATAGCTCTCTGCCCATAGACATCCAAAAGGAGATGATCAGTCGCTTCTGTCAATTGATATGAACATTTTGTTTCAGCAATGGTTGAAATCGAAGAAAAGTCAGTATCTAAGCGAATATATTTTGAATTATTAACCGATATAGCAACAGGGGTATCAATGGAATCAACTGTCCCGCTTTCACTATAAATAGTGGTGCTTCGAGGTTGAGCGTAAACTTCCACCATCGAAACACTAAAAGAAGTATTAAAACTAATATCCAAAACGCCATCAAGTGAAGAGTTCAAGTGTCCGACTTTCAATCCTCCCACTCCTTCGGCGACATAATTAGCGGTAGTAACGGTGTTAAATACACCATCCGGATCGCTCATCAAAGCAAGAATTTCACTGCCATTTTCAACAGTGATATCCGCTCCTTGTTCAGCGGCATCAGAAGAGATCGTAATTGTGTGAGCGGTATAACCGTCAGTGACTAACGTATCGCCATATCCTTCATAGTATTCAATTGTCTCATCATCAATTGTCTCATCATCGAGCCCTTCATCGTGTTTGTCATTAGAAAAAGCAACCGTGCAACTAGTCAATAAAAAGAGGAGCGAAACGAGAGGAATAAAATAATTTTTTTTCGACATAAAAGTATTATACCAAATCTCTATCTATATATTATAGCTTTCCGCGATTTTTGAAATCAAAAATTCAATATTTTTATTCCCGCGATATTGATTAATGCGTAAATTGCCAGTCATATCGACAAATTGATATTTGCTTAAACTATCGCGAGAAATATTAAAGCCAGTCAACCGCACATTTTGTCCAATTTGAGTGATAAGGTGATGACCATCGCGAGAGAAAAAGAGTGACGAAACACTAATTCTCTTTAAAGAGAAAAGAGGTGATGGCCAGCCTTCACCAAAAGGAGCAAAAGTCTGGATGAGATGATAATTATCTTCATTTATTTCCGTGAGGCGTAAGTCGATAACTTCTCGAACAACGGGTTGAAGAGGAGTTAAATGAACCAACTGCAAAAAATCCTGGCGGAAAGATTGATAGTCAGACGCTTTTAATGTGCAACCGCCCGCTAAAGCGTGACCGCCAAAAGAAAGAAGATAATTTTGCAATGTCTTAAATGTTTCAACAACATTAAAGCCTTCCGGAGCACGACAACTCCCTTTTAAAATGTCACCACTTTTGTCATAGGTTAGAACAAGGGTGGGCTTTTGATATTTGGAACACAGTTGATTCGCAATGAGACCTAAAAGGCCTTCCTTAGCTTCACTGATAAAGACGATGGCCTCTTCGTTGACAGCGGCAAGATTCTCTAAGGATTCACTCGCGGTTTTAGAAGCTAATTTTCTTTCTTCATTAACATTAAAAATCCATGACGAGTAGTTTAAGAGATTATCATTTTTTTCGTCGGTGAAATATGAGACTAAGCGGTTGATATCAGGACCATCGATCAAACGGCCAATCGCATTGATCTTCGGCGCTATCTTAAGACCGATTGTCACTTCATTGAATGGTTCGTCTTCTTTTAAAACGTCAAGGGCTGGAAATTCACCATTATGATATTGAGAGATGACTAAACGTAATAAATTACGATTATAATCCACCAAAGGCATGATATCAGAAATCAGTGAAATAGCAGCTAGCGTGGCCAAATACTTATCATATCGGCCGAGAAAAGCAATGGAAAACATAAAGGCAGTAAAGGCTCCGCTGGAGGGAATTTGACCAAAATGAGAAAGAAGAGGATGAATTATATAATCAGCATTGGGCAAATTATCTTGCGCTTGATGATGATCAATAATTAAGACGTGAACCCCGTTTTTCTTCAATAATTCAATTGGTTCAAAAGCGGTGATTCCATTATCGACAGTAATGAGCAATTTAGTGTCATTCTCAATAGCTTCTTGAGCCTTTTTGAGGGTTAATCCATATCCATCTTCATATCGATTGGGCAAATAAGAGGAAACTTCATAGTTTTGATATTGAAACATCTTCACTAAAATTGAGGTTCCCATCACTCCATCGGCGTCATAATCACCATAGACAAATATCCGACCCTTTTCTTTCATGACTGTTCGTATCAAAGCGAGCGCTTCATCAATATGATCGAATTGATGGCCTGCGGCAAAATTATCATCAGTGACAGGTGCAGTGAGTTGATAATACTCATTTTCACTGATGTGATAGTAATTTAATAATTTGTGAAATAGATTGTCATTCATAGTAATAAAAGGCTACCAAGGTGGTAGCCATTAATTTTAATCGTTAATACCAATAAAGATGGCTTCTTCAGGCTCAGCTGATTTGTTCTGATGATGAGGTTTAACCGCTTTCTTGCTTTTGCGTGGTTTTCTCTCAATGTGGAGAGGTTTAAATAATTTATAGAAGAAAGAGGCGATCGGAGCAAAGAGGACAGTCACGGCCCATGTCGAGAAAATAACTCCAATAAAGAGAAGAGCAAAGACCCATGTCGCTTCTTCGGGACCAAAGCCGAAGAATCCCAGAGCAATCCAACCGATAAAGATGGCAACAGCGCTGAGACAAGTAAAGGCTAAAGAGGTGCCTCTAATCGCTAAGGCGCGGCGATTTTCAATGGAATTATCATGCATTTTATCTTCAAGTACCAATTCTCTTTCTCGATTCATAATCAAGACAGAAATCATCATTGCGAACATCGCAACGACGGGAACAGAAGCTAAAACAAGAGACGAAACAGCGATACGAGTAATCGAGAAAATACCGATAATCACACCACTGACCGCAGTTGTGACCACAAGAGAAGTTAAACCGCGTGATAAGCGATAACGGAGCATGAAATATAAACCAAGCACAGCAATGGAAACGCCAACAGCAAGACCAACAGCGCTGAAATCAATATATGATGTTTTATATCCTTGAATGGATTTTAAGCTAATCGTTGTTTTCGTCGTGTCAAAGTCAAGAGCAGAAACGGCATTTGCGAGGTTTTCATTTAATGATTGACCATCAGCAATTTGAACAATTGTTCCATCATTATATAAACCAAGAGTGTTAGTTGATAAGGTGAGATTTAAACGAGCGACATAGTAGTAATGGGTGATGGTTTGTTCATCGATTACTTCGGAAGTCGAATCCGGAATATATAAATCAGAGAGATGACTATCGGTTGTTTGATCGCCATTTTCATCGGTGACATATAAAGGTGTTGAAGAAATTGTATATCCACCATTCCCGTCTGATTCATATAAATATATATGAGAGAGAATTTCATAGATGGTGTTTTCATCAAAAGTTGATGTTTCAGTCGAACTATCCGTTTTTGTTTCAAAATAAATTTCTGAAGAAGGTGAAACACGGCTATTCACAAAAGCGTTGTTGTCATTAAGAGCCGCAAAAGTGATAGAACCACCAAGAGAAACAACAAATAATACAGCGGTGATAATTCCTACTAATTTGTGTCTCTTAGTTAAATCTTTTTCGGCATAAGCTCCAAAATAATTTTGTTTTTCTTCTTTGATTAAATCAGGAACCCGAGCGCTATTAATGCCGAACATTTCATAGTTGCCAGTGAGGTTAGAAGCGTTGGTGGCAAGCCACATCATACCCTTTAAACCTAACGTGTTTAGCAAGAGTGAAGCTAATCCACCGATGACGGTAATAGCACCAAAAGCTCGGAACATCGCTCCACCGAAGATATAGGCAAAGACGCCAAACACAATTAAGATGATATTGACATCAATAATAGGGAGAAGCGAACGCTTTGAGGCTTCAGTATTGGCTTTTTTCAAACTGCGCCCACGATAGGACTCGCTTTTTAGTTTCGCCATATATATCGCGCCACTGATTAAGGAGGCAACAGCCACAGCGATGACTCCTAAAAGTCCAACAATACTAAATTCAGCGGAGAACCAAATTGTCGTTAATAGTCCCAGATAAGCCGAAGAAATTGTAATGGCGCTGATAGCCACCGCGCCAAGACGATAGAAAATGACAAGGATAAGCGCTAAGAAAACGATGACACAAATAGTCGCTGAAAGAGTTGATGTAACAGCGAGTCGATCATAGTTAATCAATGGTTCTAATGAAGCGTCAATTCTTTCATCAAACATGAATTGAACTTTATAATTGAGTTCACCAGCATTGATTAAATTGATGAAGAAACGGGCGTTATTGTAAGCTGCTTTCTTTTCATCGACAGAAGCTGAACCATCGTTATTAGTGTCTAGATTGATTAAACTGTAAAGACGATTAGCCGCATTGTCATCATAATATTGTTTGTCGGCATCAGAAGAAACTTCAAACTTCATCAAAAGGCGACTGTTATATTCATTTGAAGAGTCAGTTGCCGCTTCAAAAGTGCACTTTCCT
>JBAYDQ010000040.1:0-5351 GCA_041668145.1 Bacilli bacterium
AAAGGTGAAATCGTCGCCATAAGGTTCTTTTTCACGTAATAATTCCATGAAGTTTGTTTGCGCTAAAGGAGTGAACAAAAGGCGAAATTCCATCTCGTTATTGCGGTTCATCGCATTAAATAAGGCTTCGAATTCCGAATTAGCTAAAGGAGTGAAACCATTCTTGATATTTTTTTGGCTCATCTTATTAAGAGCCTCATCTTTCGCTTTGACAAATTTTTCAAAATCTTTTTCATTCATTTTGTCCGCTCCAACTGGTTCGCGAGAGAAAGATAAATGAGGAGCGGCTTCACATCCGTAATGAAGCCATTTTTCATAATGGAAATAAGGTTTTGGCTTTGTCACTGTCGCGGTCAAAGTTTGGCTTCGAGTTTGAGTCGTGTATCCTCCTGATCCAGTCGGGACACGAACGGTATAAGTGATAGTGATCGATCCGCTATATTGACAAGTTCCCATCTGTTCCACGCGGGCCGTTTCAATGACAAAAGGATTGCCGAGTATCGCTCCGCTTTGCACAAAGATGGTGGAATGTTTGGTATCGTCATCGTTACCAAAGCCAAATTTATCAACGAGATATTGGAAACGCTCAATATTAAAATTATCATCCATTTCAAAAAGAGGTATTGTTTGATGGACTAATTTGGTGTGCATATTCCAATCGTAAAGAGCGTTCAAAGGTGCCATCTGGGTCATGCCGATTGCCTTTTGATTTTTGATTTCATTTTCTAGACGCCCCAAAATAGCGGCATTGTTTTTGATGACAGGATTAATTTTTTTGGCGATGAGAATAATGCTCAAGACAAACAAAATCGGAAAAACAACGAGAAGTGAAATAAAAAGAGCAAGATAATCATCATTAAACTTAGAAAAGATGAGGTAGGCGAAAACGATAGTGGCCAAAATCGATAGCACTAAAAGAGCGATAAGCCAGCCACGTTGAACTTTCTTTTTGTGAATTAAGGTGCGGACTTTTTGAGCATCAGCACTATATTTATTCAAAAGCGACATAGTCGCAGCGTTTGCCGCGACATCGATTTGTGATTTTTTGGTTAATTCATCAAAAAAAGCACTCGCGTTTTTGTGATGCTCGTCTTGCAATGTCTCAAGAAATGCTTTTCGTGGTTCGAGAAGATCGTTTTCATTAACCATACTTCTATCAGTATAGCAAATCTCTTGATTTGTGTGACTGAGAAAAAATTATTTATTCATTAAGGGCGAGATAAGCTTGGTAGGCTTCCTGAGCGTTATTAAGAAAATGGGCAGCGACATCTAAAAAGTTAAAATTATGAATGGCGCCTTCGCCGCGATAATGTTTAACGATGGCCACTTCATACCACTGAAGAGAAATATACATTCTCCAGAGATAAAACCGCTCCTGTTCTTCTTTAGTTAAATCTTTAAAATAGGCTTTTAATAAATTATAGCCTTGGGAAACGAGATTATTTCCGAAAGCGGCGATGTCATAAATGGGATCATTATTCCCCACAAATTCAAAGTCGATAAAATAATATTCACCAGATGGTGTGACGACGATATTACTTCTTTGAGCGTCATTATGGCAGATAACTTTCTTTTGCCCCTCAAGAAAATGTCTTCGAGCAAACAAAGCGTTACGAATTTTTAAATATCTCTCATCTTGATGAGCGATAAAAGATTGCGCTTCTTTTTCATAACCTTCAAATCTCTTAAATGGCAAATAATCGACTTCACATAAACGATTTGAATCGTGGAGAGTATGCATTAAGATAGCAATTTTTTGATAATCAAATTGTTCGACATGGTCAATGGATGTTCCTTCAATAAATTCATTAATTTTAATGCCATGCTCAGTATCAAAATAGATATTTTTGCTTGTGATACCCAAATCATAAAATATCTGTTGATCTTTCTTTTCTCTGACCCGATCAACCATCTCATTGGCTTGTTTGGTGGAAATATAAAGGACATAACGTTTGTGATTTTTTTCGACAATATAGGATTCATTCATCATTCCGCCAATCAAGGGCGAAACGATATGAGCTTCAGGGCCCATGGCCATAGTTAGTATTTCTTTTGTGTTCATAGGATTAAATATAACATAGATAAAAAGTCTTGCAATAAAAAAGCCATCTATGATGGCTGTTTAGTTAGGTTCTCTAACATAATGTCGTGAACCATATCGCTGACTTTTTTGGCGGGCATATCTTCGAATTCCTCATAAGGAATGACTCCGACGACATCGAGATAAACATGAGTGAAGCGAAAGGGAAGATGGCGATGAATATCATAAGTATTTTTTAAAGTGACGATAACAATGGGGAGCTTCCCTTTAATGGCGATATTAAAGACTCCTTCGTGGAAATTCGCTATGTGGCCATCAGCTGATCTCGTTCCTTCGGGGAAAACGCCAATAGAAGTGACGTTATCGTGAGCGAGAGCGGTGGCTTTTTTCATGACGTCAAGAGATTGAAGATAATCTTCGCGGTCGATGGGCAGATAACAAAGTCGCCACATTAGTTTATTAGCTAAGGGCAAGTGCATATTATCTTTTTTGGTAATAAAGGCAATATCGCGTAAACCAAACTTTTGAGTGATAATCAATGAATCAAAGACGGAAGTATGATTGCAAACGAGAAGAAATCTCTCTTTTTTCGGCATTTTGCGTCGGTTGATGACTGTGGTGTGAATCAACGCGTGATCGACGATGTAGTCAATACCATTAATCATCCACCAGCGAACCCATTTGCTAATGGAGTGATACTCTTTTTTCTCGTTGACACCTGTGCCGACTAGCCAAATAAAGATCCATATCAAAGTTAGGCCTGCGAAATAGCCGCCAAAGAAAAGAAGGATGGGAATATAAAAATCGTACCAATTATGCATAGGCCAGAAGGATAAACTTCCACAAGTCGCTAATCCGGCCCCACATATAAGCATCAATATTTCTAAAAACATAAAGCCTCAATAATTTTAACCATTATATGATATATCGTCGAGCACTGCAAATAAGCATAAAAAATAAAAAACTTCCTCTGTTAAGTCAAATATTTGACTTAAATATAGGAAGATTTCTATCATTTGGTGCCCGGGACCGGAATTGAACCGGTATGGTATCGCTACCGCAGGATTTTAAGTCCTGTGCGTCTACCTATTCCGCCACCTGGGCAAAAAATTGGTCACTCTCTGGAGATTCGAACTCCAGACCCCTTGATTAAAAGTCAAGTGCTCTACCAACTGAGCTAGAGAGTGATTGGCTGGGGTGGCTGGGATCGGACCAGCGAAATGACAGAGTCAAAGTCTGTTGCCTTACCACTTGGCTACACCCCAACAAAATGTTGGTGGGAGGGGGCAGATTCGAACTGCCGAACCCGAAGGAACAGATTTACAGTCTGCCGCGTTTAGCCTCTTCGCTACCCTCCCATGTGGAACATATTGTGGTGGATGCTGAGGGGCTCGAACCCCCGACCTCCGCCGTGTAAAGGCGATGCTCTCCCAGCTGAGCTAAGCATCCTCGTTACGAAATATGCGCTTAAATAATATATCACTTGATATATAAGCAAGTCAACGAAAAAAAATCGCTGATTTGGAGCGACTTTTCTTATATTTTAAACTTTGTTTAATAACCTTTTTTGCCTAAGAGATGGAACATATTTTTCTTATAAATTTCAACGCCAGGTTGATTGAAGGGGTTTATCTCTAATAGATAAGCGGACATCGCGCAAGCTCGCATAAAGAAATAAAAGAGGTGTCCTAACGAATGAGCGTTAAGAGCATCAAGGGTAATAACATTACACGGAACATGACCTTCTTCGACATGAGCTTTGAGGGTGCCTTCAAAAGCTTTTTGATTAACGAAAGCGAGATTTTGACCCTCTAAATAGTTTAGACCATCGAGATCTTGATCGTCGTGAGGAATAACAATATCTAATTGTGGATGAATAACATTAATGATGGTCTCAAAAAGAAGCGGAGTTCCATCTTGAATGAATTGTCCTAACGAATGAAGATCGGTCGAAAAAGTAGCGCTAGCAGGGAAAAGACCTTTTTTGTCCTTGCCTTCTGATTCACCAAATAATTGCTTGAGCCATTCGGAGATTTGACTCATCTGTGGCTCATAGGTGACGAACATTTCCACCGCTTTTTGATGATGATACATATAATCGCGGCTGACGGCATATTGGTAACAAATGTTAGTCGCTAAATTGTCGGAATCATAAGATTCACGAGCTTCTTCTGCGCCCTCGAGGAAGGCTTCAACATCAACTCCAGCACAGGCTAATGGGAATAAGCCCACCGCGGTAAAGACGCTATAACGGCCCCCGATATCATCGGGTAAAACATAAGTGGCATAGCCTTCTTGATGACAGAGAGTTTTTAAAGCTCCGCGACTTTTGTCAGTCGTGGCATAGATAGCTTTTTGACTAGCCTTTTTGCCAATTTGACTTTCCAATAATTCTTTTAATAAACGAAATGATATTGATGTCTCAGTGGTGGTACCACTTTTACTAATGACATTGATGGCAAATTTTTTGCCCTTCAAATAATTCATTACTTGAGCAATATAGTTAGGTGAAAAAGTTTGACCCATAAATATGATTTCTAGTGAATCAGGATTTTTTAACCCGTGAAGAGCTTCTAAAGCGGCGCGAGCGCCGAGATAGCTACCTCCAATCCCACAGACGACTAAAATATCGAAATTTTGACGAACATATTGCCCGTCATGGATAATGTTTTGGAGTTCATCTTTATCGTAATTAAGAGGCCAATCAGCCCAACCTAAATAATCGCTTCCTAAGCCACTTTTTTGATCAATCATCTGATTAATAGTGGTCACCGATTTTTGATAACTCTCAATGATTTGAGAATTGATTTGATTATTTAATGTCAATTTCATCTTCATCTTCTCCTTGAATTTTTTCCAGAGTCTCTGCTTTCCATTGGGGTAATTTTTTCTCTAGTGGAGCAAAGTCTCCTTCATCGACTTGAGGAGCTTGACGATTATTATTGCTATGAGTGTTATAAGTTTCTTCACTGGGAACTTGCTTTAGTGATAGACGCAAAAAGCCATTATCAGTATCGATAGCGATGACTTTAACTTTCATTTTGTCGCCTTTGGTTCCGAACTTTTCGATATCGCGAATATAAGCATTAGAAATCTCCGAGATATGGAGTAATCCTTGTCCTCCGTCTTCAAAAGTTAAGAAAAGAGCGTAAGGTTTAACGCTTGTAATCTCTCCGATAATTAAATCGCCGATGTTATATGACATAATCGTTTCCTCTCATCTTTTTTATCATACGCTCGGAAGATAAAAAAAGGTAGTCGTCAAACTACCTTAAAGTTTTGTTATTTACTGGCGAGAATTTTTTCTTTG
>JBAYDQ010000041.1:0-5252 GCA_041668145.1 Bacilli bacterium
AATGGTCTTTTCTTTGATTTATTAATCGCTGCTTATCTATTAGACAGTTCATTGAAAAACAGCCCTGATATCGTGATGAACCTCTTTGGCGCCGATCTCGGTGATAATGAAGAACAAATGTCGCTATTAAGTACTGGTAATCCCCAAAAGACGGCCAAAGTGGCTTATTTTTCTCGCTTTTTATATAAAAAAGTTCACCAAGAACTCCAAAAAATATCGGCGGAAGAGCTCTATTGTCAACTGGAAATTCCTCTTGTCGATACTCTCGCGGATATGGAGATTGAAGGTTTTCCTCTCGATGTTAAGAAACTTGACTCTTTTGGCAAAGTCTATCAAGAAAAAGCCGATGTATTAGCGCAAGAAATCTACGCGATGGCTGGCGAAGAATTCAATCTTTCTTCTCCTAAACAAGTCGGAGACATTCTTTATAACAAACTCAACTTAAAGGCCAATCGAAAAATGTCGACTTCTTTTGAAGCTTTAAAAGATATTGATTCACTTCACCCTATCGTCGGAAAGATTTTAGAATATCGCAAGTACTTTAAATTATTATCAACTTATACCGAAGGTTTGAAAAAACACGTTCATCCCGACGGCAAAATTCACGCTAAATTTAATCAAGCGATGACAGCGACCGGTCGTCTCTCTAGTTCTGATCCAAATCTGCAAAATATCTCTGTTCGTGATGAAGAAGGTAAATTAATTCGCAAGGCCTTTTATTTCAAAGACCCAAACGAAGAATTACTCTCTTTAGATTATTCGCAGATTGAATTGCGGGTTCTCGCTTCGCTTTCTCACTGTCTTGGCCTGCAAGAGGTATTTAAGAATGGCGAAGATATTCACGAGGCGACCGCCAAAAAAATCTTTAACCTCCATGGTCATCCAACTGCTTTGCAAAGAAGAAGAGCGAAAACCGTTAATTTTGGCATTGTCTATGGCATCTCGGATTGGGGGTTAGCGGAACAGCTAGGAATCCCAGTTCAAGAAGCCAAACAAATCATCAATAATTTTTATAGTTCCTATCCAGAGATTGGCGCTTTCTTCCAGATGATTGTCCAACAAGCCTTAAAAGATGGTTATGTCTCCACGCTTTTAGGAAGAAGACGTTATCTTCGCGAATTAAAGGATGGTAATTATCAAACTCGCGAATTCGCTAAACGAGCGGCGATGAATGCCCCAATTCAAGGAACAGCTGCTGATCTAATCAAAGAAGCGATGATTCGCGTCGATGAAGCGCTCAAAAAGGGCCATTATCAAACAAAGATGGTTCTTCAAATTCACGATGAATTAATTTTTAGAGTTCCTAAGTCGGAAAAAGAAGTCGTTTATCCTCTCATTAAACACATTATGGAAACAGCGATGAAACTCGATGTCCCATTAGAAGTTGATGGAGGGTTTGGAAAAGATTGGTATAGTGCCAAGTAAGGAGTTAATATGCCAGAATTACCAGAAGTTGAAACTGTTAAATCAGTCTTAAAACCAATTGTCATCAATAAAACAATCATCAAGATTGATGTTTTGCGCGCCACCACTATTTTAGGAAATGTTGAAGAATTTAAAAAAAATCTCGTTGGAGAAACGTTTGAGAATATCACGCGTATCGGTAAATTTCTCATCTTTCATCTTTCTCATCAAAAAGTTTTTCTCTCTCATCTACGAATGGAAGGTAAGTTTTTTGAAGTCAAAGAAACAGAACCAAATACTCCTTATGCTCGTGTCGTCTTTCATCTAAATAACGGCATGAAAATTTGCTATGACGACTCGCGATGCTTTGGCATCATGAAATTGACATCCGAAGATCGTTGGCAAGAAGAAAAAGAAATCAAACAATTGGGACCGGAACCTTTTTATATTGATGATGTCACCTATTTTTTAAAGAGATGTGCTAAAACCAACCTTCCCATTAAAAGTGTTTTGTTAGATCAAACACTGATGACTGGTCTTGGCAATATCTACGCTGATGAAGTGCTATTTGCCAGTCAAATTCATCCCTTAACTCCCGCAAAATACATTACTAAAGAAGAATGGGACAAAATCTTGAAAAATGCTCAGCGTATTTTAAAAGAAGCCATTATCGCTGGGGGTTCGACCATTCGCAGTTATCATCCCGGTAAAAACATCGATGGAACATTTCAATCTTCTCTACTGGCTTATGGACATAAAGACGATGATTGTTCGCGCTGCCACCACCCCATGCGCTTCATGAAAGTCAACGGCCGTGGAACAACGTATTGTCCGATTTGTCAAATCAAGCACGGTCCGACAATTTCGGTCGCGATTTTTGGTTTAACTGGATCAGGTAAATCAACAATTCTAGAAGAATTTAACAAAGCTGGTTATATGACAATATCAAGCGATGAAATTGTCAAAGAACTGTATGAGAAAGAAGAAGTGATTGCCACGATCGAAAAGATGTTCAATCTTTGCTTCACCGACAAAGTTGATAAAGATAAACTGCGTAATTATCTCTTTAATCATCCTCAAGATAAACGCAAACTAGAACGTTATGTTCATCCTCTCGTTAAAGACTTGGTGGCTAAATTTATCAAAGATAATCCTTTAAGCGCTGTTGAAGTGCCCCTTCTTTATGAAGCCAAAATGGATGACATGTTTGATGTTCTTATCGCTGTTGACGCTGATGATGAAGTACGTTTAAAAAGAATGCAAAATCGCGATATCAATCGCGCTTTAGCGTTAGAAAAAATCAATAATTTTAACAATCCTTTTTATAAGAATAAAAGAAAAGCCGACTTTATTATTTTAAATAATGACGGCTCAAGTGATTTAATCAAAAAGACACAGGCGATTATCAATATATTGAAAGCTCGCCAAAGTTAATCTCTTTTCCCGCGGTATCGCTGATAATTTTGCCAATTTGTTTGGCCCTGATTTCTCCCGCCTTTGAGGAGGAATAAAGAGTAATAATATCTTTAATCGTAAAATCGCTCGTGATAATAGTCATGAGCCTTTTATTAGCGCGCATTGATAAAATAGGAAAAATAATGGCATCACGAACGAAATCATTTTTAAATTCATTGCCAAAATCATCAAGAACCAGAATTGGCACATTGCAGTACCGGTCTATCTCTCTTTGAAATTTATCCTTATCATGATAGGACAAATCGCTTAATTCTCTCGTGCGTTGTGAGCAGTTCAAAAAGCAAATGGGACCCATCTTTTTCTTAGCGGCATCAACAGTCACAATCGCGGCGGCAAACGTTCGACCACTATTTGAAACTCCTGTTAAATAAATCCAGCCGTTATTACCATTTTTAGTAAAATTTAAATATTTTTCCAATAATAATATCCGGCCCTTCGACTTATCGAGAGAACGCAGATCACAATCTAGCCATCCTTCCGGAAAATCACGAACGAGAAATTGTTTTTCAAAGAGCATTTTCTTAAGAAATTCACGACAGGGCGATAGTTCACGATCAAGATATCCATTGTGATAAGAAATTTTTGTGACAAGAAGAGGACGATCTTTTTGACAGGCTTTGGCCCCTGGACATTTTTTGCAATAATTAATGTCCGAGACAAAATCAAAAATCTTTGGCAAATTGCGGTTGATGACTTCTTCCGGTACGCCTAATTCGTTTAAAAATTTAATCGCGGCGGGACAATTTTCATAAGCCGCTTTCATTTGTTCGAGGATTTGTTGATCCTCATCGACAACCATATTAACTTTAAGCTTTTCCATCACTACCTCCTGCATCAAGATCATCAATCATTTGTTCCCAACTGGGCAAATTATCATTCTCTTTTTCTTTTTGTGATTTATTTTTATCGCCACTAACAGAAGCGATTTCTTTTTGTTTAGGATGAGTGACTTTTTTGAGATAATTCATCGCATCTACTGTCGTCGAAATTCCTTCTCGAGCAATGGAAGCAGCAACTTTTTCACAATAGGCACGACTTAATATATTGTTATTGACCGTCGAAACAAAATCGACGATTGCATTAATCACTCCATTCGCTAAATGAAAATTGCTCGATAAATCATTAATTAAGCGCAAGTCAGAACTCGCTGGACGTGTGCCGTTTTGCAAAACGGCGAGATAATCTTTTGGCGATATACTTTCGAGAAGATTAATTTTATGGGCTAAATCAGAGGAACCGGAGACTATATTTATATGAGTGCCATTTCTTTTTACGGATAAATAATTGTAATTAGTTTCATCTTGAAAAGCTTTAGTCAGTTGAGCGAAATCAAGGCGTTTGCCCTTAGCGCCATGAGGGTTATAAATACTCGCTACATCATTGGCCGAAGTTGCTTCATCGACACCATAAAGAGTGGCTAAACGCTCTAATTCTTTCATATCTTTTTTGGTAAAAGCATCGACTTTAATCTGAGAAATTTGCGAGAGAGAATCAAAGAATTTTTCATAAGAAAACGCCATCGTTATTTTGCCATTTGTTCTTCCGATAGAAGAGGATGTGTTATTTAAAACTTTAGCAAAGACGGGATTGTCAAGATCGGGATGAAACACTTCAACAAAGGAAGCGGTTAATTCTTTTCCTTCATGAGTAGGTGCTTCAAGATGATAGATTCTCATGAAGCGATTGGCATCATTTTCCCCAATTGATTTAATCAACATGCCATAGAGAAGAGCGTTATCAAAAAAACTCTTTGGGGTTTTAGGAGCATAAACGTCATATTGGTAAAGACAGATATCATTCTCTTTTTGCACAAATGTCTTGATGAGTCCGATGGCTTCAAGAGCTTTTCTGGCTTCCACAAAATCACCTGGTGACATCTGCATTCGCGACAGTAATTGTTCATGAGTAATAATTGATGTCACTTTTTGATTTTTTGCTTCGCTCCAAAAAGTGAAATATAAACTCATGGCCTGTGAACTAATAATCGGTTGATATAGATTGGCGACTGTTTCAATATCATAATCAGCGATGAGAGAAACTATCTTTACTTCCAGAAAATCTTTATTCGCCACAATATTCATCTGACCAACCTCCAAGTTGCGATTTATTATCCCATGAAAAAAATGACCTTTTCAAAATGAAAAAGAAAGGGAAAAAATGGGGATAAAATTATCCACAGTCATAAAATAATTGATTTATATTTTATATAAATCGATATCGATTAATTAACAAATATCAACAGTTATCCACCATGCATTTTGTGGATAAATTATTAATTTATAAAACTGTCATAGAAGAAAAGAAGATTTATCACTTTCAAAACGTTAAAACAATTCAAGAATATTGATAACTATTTATAGACTTATCAGCCT
>JBAYDQ010000042.1:0-5247 GCA_041668145.1 Bacilli bacterium
AATGTAAAGTCGTCATCGGAGCCCGTAGCGCCATCTTTGCCCCTTTAGAAAATATTGGACTAATCATTCTCGATGAGGAACATGTCGAATCATATAAACAAGATAGCCAGCCTTTTTATCACGCTCGCGAAGTAGCGATTATGCGAGGTAAAATGCATGGATCAAAAGATCTTCTTCGAAGCGCGACCCCCTCTTTAGAATCACGAGCTCGAGCGAGCAAGGGAGTCTATCATCTTTTGACCTTAAGAAAACGTGTTAATGAACAAAAACTTCCTAAGACAACCATTATTAATTTAACCGATTATCACAATATCGATCGCGAATCCTATATTTTTTCTCTTACTTTGCGTCAAAAATTGGCCTCCGTATTGGCTAGACATGAACAAGCCATTTTGTTGATTAATCGCCGAGGTTTTTCCACCAATGTTTCTTGCCGCAATTGCGGTCATGTCTTCCGCTGTCCAACCTGCGGAATTGCTTTAACCTATCACAAGAGTGACAATATGTTGAAATGCCACCATTGTGATTATGTGGAAAAAATGCCAGAAACATGTCCTGAATGTGGCTCACCATATCTGATGAAAACTGGTTTTGGAACTGAGCGAATTCAAGAAGAGGTTCATCGTTTGTTCCCTCAAGCCAAAACTTTAAGACTCGATAGTGATTCCGCGAAGATACGTCAAAAAATCCCCTCAATTATCGAGGCTTTTCGCCGTAAAGAGGCTGATATTTTAGTTGGTACTCAAATGATTGCGAAAGGTCATGATTTTCCTGATGTTACCTTGGTTGGCATCGTCTTGGCGGATATTGGTCTGTCCATGCCTTCTTACCGCAGTTCTGAACGAGCTTTTCAACTCATCACTCAAGCCGTCGGTCGATCGGGGCGTAAAGACAAAGTTGGCGAAGCCATTATTCAAACCTACAATCCTTCGCATTATGCGATTACTTATGCCGCTCGTCAAGACTATGAAGGGTTCTATGTTAAGGAGATGGGGATGCGCAAATTGCAGAGTTACCCACCTTATTGCTATCTAGCTAGTGTCACTCTTTCTAGTAAGAAAGAAGAACAGGTGATCACCCAAGCTTATAATGTCGTTGATTTTCTCAATGAGCAACTCGGCGAAGCAGCGACGGTATTAGGTCCGACGACACCTTATATTCCTCGCGACCATTTATCTTTTTTGCGAACAGTATTAATTAAATATCGCGATTATGAGAAGATTCAGTTAACATTGAAGAGGCTCATTGATATTTATCAAAAGAAAGCTAGCATCAATTTAACAATTAACATTGATCCATACAATTTTTAGTTAAAAATTTGTATTAGGTTGTATTATAATAAACCGAAGGATTAAATTATGATTACTATTATTTTTTATGGTCTTGATCAATTTGTGGTCGGACATCTATCAAAAGAATTAACCCCTCTCGTGGCTAAACTTTATGAAGTGGAAGAAGATGAAGTTAATTTCATCGCTCCAAATTGTATGGTTTTCCACAATGGAACAGAGCAGACTTCTTGGAACATCATCATCCATGTTCACGCTCCGCTGAAAGTGAGTGTTTTGCAAGATACCATGGCGAGTCTCTTACTGAACGGAATCGGTGAAGTCGCTATTCATATCGCGGTTGAATTCTATTATTATTCTCAAGATAACCGCTATCAAAAGATCAATGAGAAATATCCTCGATATATCACCGAAGAAAACATCGCTGAACCAGATGAAAGTTTGGAGAGTGATGAAGATCTTGAAGAAGGCGATTCAGATGACCAAATTTATACTGGCGACATCTTTAAGGATTTTAATCCAGGCGAATAATGAATAAAATTGTTCAATTGAGTTCCAATATTCTTTTCTCTGTTTTAACAGAGAATACTCCTTTTAACATGGCGGTTAACCACTTCCTAAAAGAGGAAAATATTTCATCTGTTGAAAGAAGTCAAATTGTCAAATTTGTCGGTTGTTCACTTCGCCATTTTTATATTTTTGATTTTCTCATTAAACAGCATTTGCCATCTTTAAATGAACATGATCAATGTTTAGTTTTTATCTATCTTTCCAATCGTTTATTTCTTCATGTTTTATCAGTGGAGGACGGCGCCCTTATTTTGAAAGACATGTCTTTAAAAGAGGACAGTGATAAAAAGACCGCGCTTTTGAAACTCGATGAAGCAACTAATGATGTTGAGAAACTCATCCCCAACGATATCGTTAAAGATTCCCCTCAATTTCTTTCTTATCGTTTTAACACTCCTCTTTGGCTGGTGAAGATGTGGAGTAAACATTATGGTGAATATCTCACTTATCGTATATTGCGAGCTAATTCCAAGCCAGCCTCTAATTTTTATCTCGTCAACAACACTTTGATTAAAAGAGATGGCTTATTGAATAAATATTCTGATTTGAGCGCCAGTTCGTTTGATAATTATGTTTTGCCAAAAGAAAAACAAAATCTCAAAAGACATTCCGCATTTCTCAAAAGAGAAATTATCGATATTTCTCCGAGTTGGTATTCTGTTTTTGAAAAAGCTGATACTGATCCAATTCGAGGAATCGCCATTTACTCTGGCTTCCCAAATAACGCTTTTCTTTCTCTACTCAATAAATATGATAACAAAGTCAAATTCGACTTAGTAATCGGCGATAGTCAGGCTTTCTTTGCTAGTAAGAAAACGATTGAAAATTTTCATCTCGTTAACGCTTGCTATTATGAGGTTGCCCCCACTTCAGTGGTGACATGTATCTCTAAACATGTTCATACCTTTTTTGTTTTTCCGCGCAGTTCTCAACTCGCTTTGCTCAAGTCAACACCTGACTATTTTCTCCATTTTACCCAAGAACAACTCGATGGTGTCATTAAAGGCGAGGAATATCTTTTGCACGAGTGTGGAGATCTCGTTGAGGAAGGCGGACAACTTATCTATGCTATTCCGACAATCAACAAAAAAGAATCTCATCGTTTAATTAAACGTTTCTTAGAAAGTAACCCGAGTTTTTCTCTTCTTGAAGAACAACAAATTTTCCCTTTTAGCGAATATGAAGATAGTCTTTATTTCGCTATTTTAAAGAAAGAAGTGGTGCCTCATGATTAATTTATTTGGACAAGAAATCAATAAATTAACCGCTCAGATGGTCGCGGAAGGTCAAAAACCTTATCGCGCTATCCAACTTTATACATGGATTTATGAAAAAAAGGCTCGCTCTTTTGATGAGATGACCGATGTCTCGCTGAAATTTCGCGAAGTTTTAAAAGCCAAATATACTCTTGATCTTCCCTCAACTTATTTAAAACAAGAGAGCCAAGATGGAACCATCAAACTTTTAATTTCTCTTTCTGATGGAGCGAAAGTTGAAACGGTCCTCATGCGTTATTCGTATGGAAATGCCGTCTGTGTTTCCAGCCAAGTAGGCTGCAATATGGGTTGTTCTTTTTGCTCTTCTGGACGCTTAGGGAAACAGCGAAATTTAACAGTCGATGAAATGATGGCTCAAATTTTGATTATAAATCAAATATTGCAAGATGAGGCTCAGGGTCAACATGTCACTCATGTCGTGATAATGGGAACGGGTGAACCATTTGACAATTATGATAATGTTTTAGATTTTATTCGGATTTTAAATCACCCCAAAGGTTTAGCGATTGGCGCTCGTCATATCACTGTCTCCACATGTGGAATAATTGAAGGGATTAAACGTTACGCTCGCGAAGGACTTCAAACTAATCTTGCTATTTCTCTCCATGCTCCGAATAACGAATTAAGAGATCAACTCATGAAAATAAATAAAGTTTATCCTCTCGAGCAATTAATGCCCGCTATCCGGGAATATGAAGCTCTCAGTGGTCGACGGGTCACCTATGAATATTTGCTTTTGGCTGATATTAATGATACGAAAGAATGCGCTGAGCAATTAATCAAATTAATTAAAGGAACGATGGGATATGTCAATTTAATCCCTTATAATGAAACTAATCTCTATGATTACAAGAGAAGCAGTGGCAATCGCGTTCATGCCTTTCTTGATTACTTAACCAAAGGTGGTGTCACGGCCACCATTCGCAAAGAATTTGGCTCTGACATCGATGCCGCTTGTGGACAATTACGAGCGAAAGTGGAAGAAAATAAGTTATGAAGCAAAAGAATTACATTTCTGGAACTTATGCTTTTGCCACCGATATTGGCAAAGTGCGTCTTTCGAATGAAGATCGCGCCAATGCTTTAACTAACACGAAAGGAAATATTCTTCTTCTTGTTTGTGACGGGATGGGAGGAGCCAACAAAGGTGATTATGCCTCTTCTATCGCCATTAAAATGATTAGCGATGCCTTTTTAGAAAAACAAAATTTTTTCTCACGCTTTTTAGCGATGAAGTGGGCGATGGATATCATTAAAAAAGCCAATAACGCTATTTATAACGAAGCACAAAAAAACACTATGTATGAAGGCATGGGAACGACCCTAACCATGGTTCTTATCATGTCCAATTATATGATTTCGGCCCAAATTGGTGATTCTCGCGCTTATGTTCTTCATAATAATGAAATCGCTCAGATTACCGAAGATCAGACTTATGTTGCCTATTTATATCGCACCGGTAAAATTAAGAAAGAAGAGATGCTCACCCACCCTAAACGCCATGTTTTAACGAACGCTTTAGGCATTTTTCCATCACTCAATGTCGATATTCGCATCACTGCTTACCGCAATGAAAACATTCTCGTTTGCAGTGATGGTCTATATAACAATGTCGATGAATCAGCAATTGGAACTATTTTAAAAAGTGATGATACAACCGAGCAAAAAGTTAATGAATTAATTTCATTAAGCAATGCAAATGGAGGCAGTGATAATATCGCTGTGGTTATTTGGGAGGCTAATAAGTGATGCCGATCAAAATAGGTTCTGTTATTGATGAGAGATATCGCGTTGTCGCTCGTATTGGTCATGGGGGAATGGCGGAAGTTTATGAAGCCTCTGATATCATTACCAAAAAAAGAATGGCTATCAAATTAATTCGAGAGGATGTGATGAAGAATCCCATCAATCTTCGTCGCTTTCAAAATGAAGCGACGATTGCCGCTTCATTAGATCATCCGAATATCGTCAAAGTTTATAATCACGGCACGTTTGAAGGCATTCCATATATCGCTAATGAATATGTGGCCGGGCAAAATCTTAAAGATGTTTTAGATTTTCGTTCTTGTCTTCCTATTCAAGAAGCCGTCAGTATTATGATTCAATTAACT
>JBAYDQ010000043.1:0-5176 GCA_041668145.1 Bacilli bacterium
GTTGTTATTAAGATGGTCCAAATAAATAATTTTCCCATAAATATCAAAAGTTCGATATAAGCCATGCAATATTTCATAAAGAGAGGAATGCCCATATCTTTTGACTGGTGAGGCAATCTTTTGGTGAATATCACTGGCTTGATAAAGTTTATGAGTAATGATGTCGTAAATCTCTTGATCGCTCATCTGCACTAAAAAAGACCGCGCGATAGAAACAAAAGCGTGTTTATATTCATTCTCATAACATCCTTGAGAGATGTAATAGAAAAGTTTAATGAGATTTTTCGTGACCATGCCAAGAGTGGAATCGTTGATTGTTTCATCATTGACAACATGTAACGGAATGCCTTTTTCCGAAAAATAGCGATGATAACTATCAAATTCGGTACCGCGATCCATGATAATGGCAAAATCGCGATATGTGCAATCACGCATTGGTTGACCTTCGATAGTTTTATCATAGACTTGATAATGCTGATGAATTTTATCGAGAATATCATCGGCGATAATCGCCATCTCTTGCTCAACATTATCGAGAGATTTTTTCGACGAATAACGATAGACGCGAGGAATGTATGATTCGTGATGATCGACAAAATCTTGATAGATGCTCGGTTCAAAGACAAAGTGATGACCCTCTTGATAATTGATGATGTTATTTTCTGGAATCATAATATTCTCAAATAAGTCATTTATGAAATCAACAATTTCTCGACGAGAACGAAAGCTTTGATTTAAATCAATTTCCTCTCCACCTTGACCAGTTTTATAGTCGACAAATTTCTTTTGGAAGATTTGACAATTAGCATTTCTAAAGCGATAAATTGATTGCTTCACATCTCCCACCATATAGACATTATCCCGGTCCAATGAGGCAATAACTTTTTCTTGAACGTCAGAAGTGTCTTGATATTCATCCACCATGATGAAGTCAAAAGATTTTTTTATTTCATCACTAATCTCTGGAATTGTCAAAATGGTTAAAGCCATTCGCGCAATATCCGAGAAATCATAACTTTGATGATTTTCTTTGTAATAAGTGAAACGTTCATCGACTAAGTGAGCCATCTTCATCAAAAGTTCAGCCACTGGTTTATTGCTAAGAAAATTCTGAATGACATCCTGACTTTTTCCAAAATCATTATTTTTTATCTCTTTATATGCTAAAGCAATCTCCGAACGAATTTGTTCATCTTCGCCTGGATAACCATTTGGTTTACGAGGAAATGTGGACTGATGGATGGCGTCATATAACTCGTCATAATTTTGACATTTCATCAGCTGATCGAATAATTGACAGAGGCGTTCACTATCGTCGATATGTGATAATTCTTCGGCACGTTTCGCAAGTCCACTAAATGTCGCGGTGACTTGTTGATAATAACTATCTAAATAAGAAGAAACAACTTTTTCTTGATAAGTTTGATCGACAAAAGAACGGTAGAAAGAGGCTTTATCAATTTGCAAATCAGCACAAGCGATAATCCTGTTAATATAGGCTTTAATTTCTTTATCGTCTTTAAGACAATAAGTTTTAATCATTTCGACAAACAATTTGTCATGAGCACGATAGAATTCATCGAAAATTTCATCGATGATTTTATTTTTTTGAATATTTAAAATACTGCTATCCATAATCGAAATATCGGAGGATAGATTGAGAGAGGCAGCATATTTTTTGACGATAAAGAGAGCAAACGCATCAAATGTTTCAATATGAGCAGCTTCTAAATCGCTGAGTGAATCATGAAAGTTCTTGTCGCTTAATAATTTATCTCTAATACGCGATTTCATCTCGGCGGCGGCGGCATTAGTGAAGGTTAAAACTAAAAATCGTGAAATGGGATATCCTCTTTTGACTAATTGAAAAATACGCTCGGTAAGAACGGCGGTTTTTCCACTTCCCGCTCCAGCGGAAACAAGAATATTGGTGCCGATGTTATTGATGGCTTTATTTTGATTATCTGACCACTTAAATGCCACTACTCTCGTCCTCCTCTTCTTCAATATCAACGAAATGTTTTTGTTCATATTTAACAAAACAAATATCATGGAAAGAGCAATTTTGACATGGGCTATTTTTTCCTAGAATGATGGGGTAGATAGGGAAAACATTGCTCCGTATTTTTTGATTAGCGTCCTGATAAATATCAAAAGCCATGTCTTTATATTTATGAATTTCCGCTCTTTTAACAACTCGGCTATTCTCTTTAACTAAACCATCCTTTTGAGCCACTCCCGTAATAAAGGAAGATCTTTTTTGCGAAATAAAAGAGGTGTCGATTTTTGCCAAGGCTTCCCCATCAGCAAAGGAGAGACCGTCTAATTTAAGATAGGAAGGAATAATATCGTTAAAACGATTATTTTCCTTCCAAGAGGGAGGAAGCAAATGCTGAATATAAAGACCCGCTAAAGTATAATCCTTAAATTCTAATGATTGAGTAACTAAATAAGCATAGGTCGGTAATTGCAACGAATCGCCATAGGCGACGAGACGAGGATGAAAGGTTTCTTTGCCCGTCTTATAATCAATCAGGAAAAGATAATGATTATCCACGACAATAATTTTATCGATAAATCCTTTAATAATTGTTAAAGGGTCAAGATTGATACGAATAAATTTCTCCGTAAACAGATGAGGCTCATCCATATATTGTTCCTGATGAATTTTAATTCCTTCCACAGCGATTTTAATCTCTTCTTTTAATCTTTCTAAAAAAACTTTCTCACTGGGCTGAAAGGTATATGAACTCTGTTGTATTTCATGAGCAAAAGTCTGCTCGAAATCAAAATTCGGATCAGTAATATTTTTTAAGATATGATGAGCAATATTGCCGAGAGCGGAAAAGAAGTTTCCCAAGAATGGATCTAATTTTAAACCATATAATAAATAGTATTGAAAAGGGCAAGCACAATAACTCTTAATATCCGAATACGAATGTTCCATAAGCATTTGATGATTAAAAGCGGAAACAAAAGTATATTGATTATCATATGTATCATATGGAATTGATAAAACTTTATTAAAGGCTAGATATTCAGAGGTTTTTTCCTGATAAAACTTATTGCGATCAGAAAGAGAAGCATAGATTAATTGAGCGTATTTCGTCGCATAAAAAATCGTTGGAATGTGAGAATTTTCTTTTTCCATCCCCCAACTCTTAGCGAATGGTGAAGGATGATAGATATTGGTCAGATAAGTTTCACTATAAGTAAAAGAATAGGTATTATCCTGGGAGAAAAAATTGACGAGAAGCTGTTCAGAAATTTTTCCTTTGAGCAAAGAACTATTTAAACCAATTATTTCTTTTTGGTGGTCAGAAAGATAATCATTATCTTGATACGAAAGAGGAAAAATGCCTTCTCGAAAGCCTAAAACAAAAACATGAGCGTGTTGAATAATAGTCGGTTCATCAATGAAATTAATAGAAGGAGAATAAATATCATTATCAAGATGAGTTTTCTTTAAATGAGAAACCAAATAGCGGTATTGTTCATCAAAGGAAAAACGTTTATCTTTCACTTCATTAATCGCTTGATGAAGTATTTCGAGATATTGACTGGATATTTTGTCTTTTGCTAAAGAGGAAAACGCTATTTCAAGATCGCGATTTTGTGAATAAGACTTCAAAAACTGGCAGACAAAATCTTGAGAATATAAAGAAACACGCGAAGGGAGATTAATAGAAAAATGAAAATCGCCTTGAAATTCTTGGAGATAATATAAGTATTCTTCACTGGATGCATAAATATATATATCCCGTGGATTAACGCCTTGATCAATTAAAGACGCCACGCAATTGAGACAAAAAAGAGTTTCTTCTCGCGAGGAAGAGAATTGTAAAAGAGGGAGACGAGGAGGAAGATGATTATCTAAATGAAAAGTGGCTTGACAACGAAGATTGTTGAGTCCGTTGTTCAGTTCAATGTCAAAAGGAGAATAACCATAAATGTCCATCTTTTTTCTCTTATAAAGAGAAGGAAGAAAATTATCTTTACGCACGAGGCCAAGAACTTTTAATTTATTTTTTAAAAGATAAAGATGATGAAGTTTAACATCGCTTTCATCTCGAGAGATAAACGGCAATATGCGGGCGATGGAAGCCGCTGTTGTCGCTTCACATTTCTCGATAATCATGATTTCTTTTTCCGCCATCGGAGAGAGATGTTCATAAACAGAGGCTAAAAAGCTCTCTTTGCTTATTATCTTTACATCTTGAAATGAATCGTTGTGACGATAATAAGAAAAAAGAGCTTCATGCATCGCATAAGGAGCAATAACAAATCTTCTATCCATAAAAATATTATAGTTAATAAAACTATACTTATCAATGTAGCACAAATATTAAGTCACAAAAAAAGAGCCCGAAGGCTCTTCTTTAGTTAAGTTATTTGCTTTAAAAATTATTCAACAGCGTGTTGAAGAGAGACATAGGTGTCGAGATCACTTGGAAGAACAACATTCACATCATCACCATACTTGAATGATAATTCAGTTTGAACATCGATATCCGCATATAAATCGATGGCAGAAGCAAGCATTTCGCTAAGGCTGGTGTCAATCGTGAAGTCTAAGTCTAATAGAACATCCGATAAGAGTGCATCTTTATTTAATAAGATGGTTATTTTGATTGTATCAACATCAACGATAGCCGCGATTTCAGTTTCAAACGCTTGAACAGCTTCAGGTGTCGCAGAGGAATCAAGGAATGAACTATAGAGAAGTCCGGCGAGACTGACAACGGCATCTTCATTAAGATTGATGGCGATGCCAAATCTTCCATCAGCATAGTCTAAGAGGGTGACATAGTCTTGAAGAGCGCCTAAAGAAGCGTCGTTAATGACATCACCAAGTGAGGTTTTGATTTGTTCCGCTGTTGGTAATTGTTCAATTTCGAAAGCTTCACCCAAAATAGCTGGTAAAATTGGAAGTACTTCTTCTGGAACAACTTGTCCGAACATAATCTTTTCAGGAAGGTTGGCCATAATGGCTTCGGCTTGGCTACTATCTTCGTAATTCATTGCTAAAATAGTACTCAACATTGAACGGAATTCAGTATCAGAAGCATCAACATATCCAGAACCATTGGATAAATAAGCAGCTAAATCAACACCAGATTGGCTGAGTTGGAGATCATAATTGGTTTCTTCACCAATAATTGCGCCTTCAGCAGCA
>JBAYDQ010000044.1:0-5013 GCA_041668145.1 Bacilli bacterium
CTACCATTCTTTAAAATTTGAAGAGAACTAACAGGATATAAATCAATTTTCAAAGCTGTGGCAATGGTCTTAGCGATGGTTAACGCAATACGAACACCTGTATATGAACCAGGACCGATAGCGGTCACTACTGAAGTGATGTCATCTTTATTAACTTGATGCTTCTTCATCAGCTTGTCTAATTCGGGAATCATGTGTTCCGACTGTGTTTGCCAAGCTTCATATGAAATAGAATCGAGAAGACTATCGTCATTAGCCAACCCGACTGTTAAAGAAGTATTTGATGAATCTAAAAGAATGGTGTATTTCATATTTTTAAATCTCCTAACAAAGATGCTGAACCCTTAAATGAAAAACTTCTTGTCTCGTTCCCTTGATTTAAGATTTCAATTTCTAGAGCATTCTCAGGAATTAAATTCTCAATATATTGAGGCCATTCAATAACTGTGATGCCTGTTTCATATCCGATGTATTCCTCTAAGCCAATGTCGGTTGAGATATTTTCGAGGCGATAGGCATCAATATGAATCAATGGTTTCTTACCTTTAAAATATATTTTCATAATATTGAAAGTAGGAGATTGAACAATATCTTCTATCATCAATCCTTGGGCAATACCGCGAACTAGTGTGGTTTTACCCGCTCCTAAATCGCCCGTCAAGGCAATGGTTGTTCCATTTGGCAATGTTGAAGCGAGCCGTTCACCCAATTGCATGGTCTGCTCGGCGCTATAAGTATAAAGTTGCTTTATCATATAAATTATTCTTTCTTGGCGGTCATTTCGAGGAAAGATTGATAATAATCTCTCACGATGCTTTCTTGAAAAGGAAATTCGTGTTTTTTCATCCGTTCGATAATGAATTTCATCGTATATTTTAAAATTTTATCTAGTTCATCATCATAACCATAAGAATCGCGATGATGGGCATATTCTTTTTCATCTAGAACTCGAACCTCACCATTGGGAAATAGTTTGGCGTCTAAATCATAGTCGATGTACTTTATGACGTCGCGATCAATCATGGATGGTGAAGCGATATTGCAGTAGTAGCAAATGCCATCATTTTTAATCATGCAAATGGCATTCCACCACTCATGTTTAGAAAAAATGGTAATAGCAGGCTCTTTAGTAAACCAGCGACGTCCATTGTTTTCAACAACTTTTGCTCTTCGAGAAGCAATAACAATATAATCGTGGCTGTTTTCTAAAACAAAACCACGATCCCAGCAGCGATGAACTGCTCCATCGTGCTTGTAGCATTGAATACCAACCCAACGTCCGACGATACTCATAATCCTACTTAGCAAGTTCTGCTAAAGCCTCTAATAAAACAGGAAATTCTTTTTGAAATTGCTTAACACCATCAGGATTAAACTTTTTATCAACTGGTAATTCGTTCACCAAATCATCGTAACTAAGATAGGCTGTGGTGTGTCCTGAGGACACGCACACGATAACATTTAAGAGATGCTTTTCGACTTTGAATGCTTTCAACTTAGAAATAAATTTGGTGCCAAAAAGAGTTTTCAAATCTGTCCCTTTTGGACCATAGATGAGAAAATCATCATTGCCATCTAAAGCTTCTAAATCTTCTAAGGCGGTTGGTTGATCAACACTATCCTTTGTTTTTAACAAAAAGATATAGCGATTTTCAAATTCTAAATCATTAGCAAAATTAATATACTTACCAACAAAAACAGTTTTTCTTTGTCGACCAGCACCAGTGAATAAGGCGCATTCGCAAACTTTAAAATGATGTTCATCAAAAAGCCCCGTCACAACATTTCGGGAAATAGAATTGGTCAAACCTGTATAAACACCATCAGCAAAAACTTCGCCTAAATCAAGCTTTTCTTTAGGGTTATACATTATATTTGTAAATCTACCATCGGCAAAAGTTACTTTATTAATAGCGGTTGAGGCTTTGATGACATACCCTTCAAAATCGGGACGATCAACTCGGCGATTAAGAATAAAGAAAACAGCGATGACGACGGTCGCTAATCCCAATAAACACCAAGCAATTATATTTGTTACTAATTCGTTGAAAGAAAGCAAAATAAGGCCAGCAATTGAACTGGCAATGATGACCGTCATCGAAATAGTTGAGCGTAATTTGGAACGCTTAACGGAACTGATAATTTCTTTGCGATAATTATCAATTGCCTCACCAAAAGGCAAATCATCCTCACTTGGTTTCGTAATTTCGATAGGATGAGTATTCTGGATTATAGGAGAGGAAGACTTGTTTTCTTTAACGCTTAGTTGGGGAGTGTTTTGATTATCTGCGACTACTTCAGTTGGAGATGTCACGACTTTTTCTTCTTGTTTTTTCATGAAAAGACCTCGTTGCAATTTAATATAACATATTATATTAGTAAACAAGAAAAGAAAATGTGTCGAGAGGGACTATTTGTGAGCCTTTTTCGCATCAAAAATCATCGCTACGCCAAATGAAATGATCAGTACAAATAATATTGAGATGACAAAACCCAAATAACTGGTTTCTCCATCAAACACGGATTCAATAGCTTTTGCTAAATAGTAAATTGCCCCTAATGAACCAATAAAAATTAACCCAGCCGAATTGATATTTAGAAAGCGAATTTTCTTTCTTTCTTCGATGATGTGGATGATAGCAACAGAAATAATTATGAGGAAGAGCATGCTCCAAACGAGATAATCCTTATTACCATAAGCGATGGATGTTCCATAAGAATCACTATAAAAATTAGGAATGGTCGAGATGATATAGTAGCTTAGGCATGACAAGAAACCAAAACTGCCAAGAATCAATAAAATTAAATTAGTTTTTTTCATGAGTGTTTCCTTCTTTATTATCGTTATTTGTTGCGACTTTTTTAAATAAAAGGGTGGAATTGGGTTCCCGTAAAATCATCGGCCACTTTTTTCCAATAAAAATCATTAATGCGGTGCATAGTATAATGCACGGTAACATATAGGCACCATTATAAATAATGGAATAAAGATAACCATTGGAGAAACCCCAAACAAATGAGGCGGGATCATTCCAAAATAAAATACCTGAAAAATAATGAGAGCCTAGTTTGAGTAGACCACCAAAAAGACATCCGACAATTAACCACGCAATATCAATCTTCTTATTTTTTTGATCAATAGCAAATTTTCTAAATAAACCAGCAAGTCCAACAAGTGGATAAGCAATAATGTAATCGAAAAATACTTGGGCTAAAGATAAGTACCATGTTGAAGCGATGACATAAAAACCATCGGCGATATCTAAAAGTCCCATAATAACGCCAGTCAAAACTCCAGCTAATGTGCCACGACGGTAAGCGACAATTAAAACGCAAATCATGGCGATGCCAATCGAGCCACCATTGACAAAAATAGGCGCGGAATAGGCTCCTGCTAAAGCATCCAAGACATAACCAATGGCTGCAAACATTGCTATTTCAGCCATGGTCTTGATATTAAATGTTGATTTCATAATGCCTCCCAAAATAAAAATCCACTTCGCAAAGCTAGTGGATGTTTAAAAACAAATTCCTCCGCTAGCATTGCCTAGATCAGGTTTAAGGGTCGTTATTGCTAACCTCTCAGCCCAAATGAGCTCCCCTGTTCAAAATAGAACATTATCATTCTAGAAATTTAAATGAGAAAAATCAACATCGTCTTTCGATTGAAACATAAGACAATCATCACCATCAATATCAATCTCACCAATTAATTTAACTAGTTCATTAGAAATACAAAGCGAATCAAAACTAGATAAAGCATATTGATTCAGTTCATATTTGAAACCGCTTAAAGAAATAATTGTGTGATCTAACGAAAAGAAAGATATAAAGCGATAATCACTTTTTTCTAATTTATAATGGTGACATGTTCGTAGATGTTTTATTAATGTATAATCGTCCATTAATTCTACTCTATCATCTTGTTTAATTAAATTAAGTAGGGCAATAAAATGTTCGATTCTTTTCCCTTGAATTCCACCTAATATTATTATTTTATCCATCTCTTTTTCAAATTTTTGATAGGCATAAAATGTATCTGTGCAATCTTTGATGGGGTTCAATTGTATAATCTTAGAACAAGCCTTCTTCACCAAACTAAACTCATCGGAAGATAGCGAATCGAAATCACCAACAGCATAGTTCAAATGAAGGCCAGATTGTAGAGCTAGATAAGCCCCTTTATCAATACCAACGATAATATCTTCAAAAGAAAAAGAGCTTTTTTTCAGATTGATATTATTTCCTATAATTAAATATAAATTCATAGCAAAACAACCATATTTTATTCATTAATCCATTTTATTGGTGATAAATTATTCTTTTGAAGATATTGATTTGTCAAACGAAAATGATTGTTTCCAAACCACCCACCTCTTGAAGCCGCTAACGGAGAAGGATGGACGCATTCAAGAATTAGATGATGAGGATTATGCAAATATTGTTTTAAACGTCTTGCTGGTCCACCCCACAATAAAAATACAAGGGGTTGTTCTTGCTGGTCTAGAAGAGTTAATACATCATGCAAAAATTGTTGATATTCCGGAACATCATGACTTAATGGCTGGTGAGCTCTCACTGATAGAATGGCGTTAAGTAACAAGACGCCTTGTTTAGCGATATAGGTTAAATCTCCATTTAGTTTATCAATAGTTGTTTGATATTCAATTTCTAATTCTTTGTAGATATTAACAAGAGAGGGTGGAACCCTTATACCAACTGGAACACTGAAACATAAGCCCATCGCTTGTCCAGGTTCGTGATAGGGATCTTGACCAATAATTACGACTTTGACATTTTCGAGTGGCGCTAAATTAAAAGCGTTAAATAGAAGTCTTCGAGGCGGATAGCAAATATTCTTTGCATATTCATCATCGAGGAATTGATTGAGTTTAATTGAATACTCTTTATTACGAGTTTGATGAAAGAAGTCTTTCCAAGTTGTTATCGCATTTTGCATAGTAAAATGATAACATTTTTGAAACTGACAAAAAAGAAGCATAATATAAGATA
>JBAYDQ010000045.1:0-4986 GCA_041668145.1 Bacilli bacterium
AGAGTTCATCTTGTGATTTTTTACCAGATTTCATGGAAATAAAGGCGGTATCAATACCAATTTTTCCGCCTTCGCTGTAGCCATTTCCAGTGGTTTCCACTCCATCTTTTTTGGCCGTTGTTAGATTATATAAATAACCTTGCAAAACGCCGTTTTTAACGATGAACTTGTTCTTTGTAGCGACGCCTTCATCATCAAACCAACGAGCAAAAATATTTCTTTGAAGAGGACGTTCTTCAATTGTTAGCTTGCTTGAAGCAATCTTTTGTCCCGCTTTATCGATGAAAAGAGAAGATTTCTTTTGCACTTCTTCTGCTGAAGCTCTTCCGATATAGACTTTCAATAAATCCGCGACTACTTCAGGAGATAAGACAGCTCGATATACTTTTGATTCACAAGCTTCTCCCCCTAATTGATCAACGGCTTTTTGTCCCACTTGTTGAGCGAGCGTGGACATATCAGCCTTAGCGAAATCATTTTCTAAAATGAGATCATAAGCACTTTTTACTTGTTCACCTTCTTTGGCGATAGCAGCCCCGACATAAACGAAATAATTCGATTTTTGAGTGAGCTTTAAACCATATGAATTAATCAATGTGACAGAATTCATGTTTTCGCTATATTCCACCATTTGTACTTCAACAATTCTCTTGTCAAAAGCACGAATAGCGTTTTCTAATTCATGGAGTTTAGCGATTTTGGTATCAAGAGAGACATTGGCTAACTCTTTATTGTAGCAATTGACTTTTTTGTATTTTTCGCTTCCTTTAAAGATGAAAATGGGATCTTCATTTTCAATGACTTTGGCATTAGCGACAATTTCATTGACTAAAAAAGCGGCCTTTTCATTGTTCCAAACATCGCAAGAAGAGGTTCCAAATTTACCTTTATAAGAGCCACGAGCTAAGATGGTAAAACCATTATTGACGGAATTATTATCAATTTCGCCATGGAATAAAGAGATTGATACTTCGTATTTTTGACTGATATAAAGTTCGGCTTCTTCAATTCCAGCTTCCTTTGCTAATTTAAAAAATTTATCGTACTTCATATTACTTTAATTCTCCTCCGCGGCCCCCGACAGTTACTTCGCTGATACGAATCGTGGGTTGACCGACATTTGTTTTGATGGTTCCAGAAGAAGCTCCACAGTTGCCTTGACCAAAAGCCAGGTCATTACCAACCATGTCAATCTTCTTTAAGATTTCATCGCCATGGCCAATTAATGTGGCGCCTTTGACTGGTTCACAAATTTTACCATCACGGATGATATAGGCTTCAGAACAACCAAAATTAAATTCTCCGGTACTCGGATCCACTGAACCGCCATTAAAACCAACAGTGTATAAACCTAATTTGGTGGCAGCTATAATCTCTTCTGGTGTGGATTTGCCATTAGCAATGTATGTATTACTCATTCTTGAAGTAGGGCAGTAACGGTAATTTTGTCGACGGCAAGCGCCATTACCAGGTTTCCCCATGCGGCGACCATTAAAATCATCAATCATGAAATTGACCAATTTGCCATTTTTCACGAGAACGCGTTTCTCACCAAGATTGCCTTCATCATCGATATCGATGGAGCCCCATTCTTGTGGAATAGTGCTGTCATCAACAGCAGTAACGATAGGAGAAGCAATCATCTCTCCTAATTTATTGCTAAAGCAAGAGAGACCTTTAGCAACCGCGGAAGCTTCAAGTGGATGTCCGCAAGCTTCGTGGAATAAAACGCCGCCCCAACCATTGCCGATAACAACCGGCATTTTGCCAGATGGACATTCTTTAGCGGTTAACATTTTCAAAGCGGTATCTGCCGTTTGGCGAGCCACTTTGCGCACATTAATCTTTGTTTTAAAATATGAAACATCTTGTTGGCAACCTGGGCCTTCAAAAGAGGTTTCAAAACCATTTTTATCAGCGGCGATAACGTTATAGCCTAAACGACCAAATTCACTATCGCGTTTGAACCATTTTCCTTTGGAATTAAAGATAGCAACAAAGCGGTGATTATCAACGAAAAATCCGATATAACGAACAATTCGTGGATCTTTATCCTTCTCAATTTCCGCAATGCCTTCTTTAACAAGGGCGATTTTTTCTTCACGGGGAAGATTATTATAACTTTTGATAACGGGATTGCGATTTTTGCATCTAATCATTTCAAGCTTGCTCACTGTGATGAGTCTCTCACCATGGAATGATTTGTTTAATGAATCTGCTAAAGTCAACAATCCTTTCTTGGATAAATCGTTTGTGTATCCATAAACGCATTGATTTTCTTTCAATAAACGCAAACCGACACCACAGAGAGAACTAGAAGAAGAAGTTTCCACTTTTCCATTCTCGAGTGAAGCAGAATAGTAAGTGCTATCTTCATAGAAGATTTCGGCATAATCCGCTCCAGTGGCTAAGGATGCATTTAAGACATCAATGGCTAATTTTTTGCTAATCATCTTAATGACCTCCTAAAATAAAAGTGCCTAGATTATATCATAGACACTCTAAAATGCATAAATTATTGATTAATTTATTGAAAATTTTTCTTTATGGCCGCGAATGTCTCATCCGATAAATCATGTTCAATTTTGCAGGCATCTTGACGAGCGATTTCTTCTTCAACACCCAAAGAAACGAGCCACTTGGTTAATAAAATGTGTCTTTCATAGATTTTGGCGGCAATTTTTTCACCTTTCTTTGTTAGAGTAATAAAGCCTTCGGAATCAATAATAATATAATTATTTTCTTTTAGTTTCTTCATCGCAATAGAAATGGAAGGTTTGGAAAAATGCATGTCATTAACAATGTCAATACTTCTCACATGGTCAAGTTTATCTTTTAATATGAGAATTCTTTCTAAATAGTCTTCACCGGATTCAAATAATTTCATGCATTAAATATAGATACTTTTAATTTTTTTTGCAATTTGTGCGCTTAAATCTTATGTTGGAAGAAAAGAATTCGTTATAATTAAAATAGTGTTTCACTATTAAATTAGGGACCTCTAGAGAAATGTTATATGAATAAATTTATGAGAATGGCAATCGTCGAAGCGAGAAAAGGCATTCGCGCCGGGCACGGCGGACCTTTTGGAGCGGTTATTGTCAAGAATGGTGAAGTAATCGCAAAAGCTCATAATCAAGTAATTAAAAACAACGATCCAACTTGTCATGGCGAAATGATGGCGATTCATAAAGCATGCAAAAAATTAGGAAGTTTTGATTTGAGCGGTTGTGAAATTTACACCACTGGTGAACCATGCCCGATGTGCATGTCAGCCATACTATGGGCGAATATAGAAAAAGTCTATTATGGTTGCAATATTATGGATACTGAGAAAATTGGTTTCCGCGATGCCAAATTTTATCAAATGCAGCAACCAGGTGAGAGAGAAAAATTGATTGTTGAACTTGATCGTCAAGCGTGCCTCAAACTATATGCCGAATATCAAGGTATCGATAATCGAAAGAACTATTGATGTAATGTATTTTAATAGAAGGCGAAATTATTCGTCTTTTTTTATTGTAAATATCGTTTGAAACTATAAAATAGAAAAGGTTATGAATGTGTTTTGGACGACATTTTGGGAAATATTGCTTATCGGTATTGGATTAGCGATGGATGCTTTTGCCGTCTCCATCTGCAATGGTATCTCCATCTGCAATCTCAATAAGAAAAAAGCCCTTATTGTCGCCATCACTTTTGGTTTAATGCAAGGCATCATGCCTTTGATTGGTTACTTCATCGGAAATATCTTTTATGTTTATATTCGTGATTTTGATCACTGGATCGCTTTTATTCTTCTAGCTCTCATTGGTGGGAAGATGCTTTTTGATGGCGTTAAAGCTCTTGCTAAACCAGAACACACTAAGCCAAAGATGTTTTCATATAAAGAAATATTTCTTCAAGGTATTGCGACGAGCATTGATGCTTTGATTATCGGTGTCACTCTTTGCTCGATGACAATGGGTTTAGTGGCTCATAATTTTGATTGGTCAATCTTTGTGGAAACCGGAATCATCGCTCTCGTTACTTTTATCATCTCCGCCATTGGCATTTTCCTTGGTGGTGGTATCAATCGTCTCCTAAAAGGCAAATTTGCTATTGCGGAAATTATTGGTGGTGTCATCTTAATCGGCATTGGGATTAAGACAATATTAGATCATCTCGTCTTTAATACCGCTATTGATATAATGCCTATCTTTAATTCTCTTAGCGTCTATATTTCGACAATTATTCATTAAAATTTATAAAAGATATAAATACAGCAAGGCTGTCTTTACTATTAATCATTTTTTTGCTTTATTGTCTTGTAAAAGATTTCCTAACATGATAAGTTATTCATAGTTTCTTATGTGCATATTACACATCTCGTCCTATATTTTGTAGTGTTTGTCCCAGGGGGGATATTTTTTTCTTTTCCGGCAAACAAGAGGAGGAAAAACAATGTATAGAAGTGATTATCTGAATGCGCTTTTGGCTGGGGTCAAAAGCAAATACAGTAACGAACCAGAATTTATTCAAGCGGTTGAGGAATTCTTTGATTCAATGGATTTTTTAGTGGAAAAAGATCCCCGCGTTGAGCAAAAGGCGATTCTTGAAAGAATTATTGTTCCTGAAAGAATAATTCAATTTCGTGTGCCGTGGGTTGATGATCAAAATAAAATTAGAGTCAACACTGGCTATCGTGTTCAATTTAATTCGGCCATCGGACCTTATAAAGGCGGAATGAGATTTGATAAATCAGTCAACGTTTCAATCCTTAAATTCTTAGGTTTTGAACAGACATTTAAAAATAGTTTAACAGGCCTTCCAATGGGCGGTGGAAAAGGTGGCTCTGATTTTGATCCTCGTGGGAAGAGTGACAATGAAGTTATGAGATTTTGCCAATCTTTTATGGATGAATTTTATCGTTATATTGGACCTAATACTGATATCCCCGCTGGCGATTTAGGCTTTGGCGCTCGTGAAATTGGCTATATGGTTGGA
>JBAYDQ010000046.1:0-4985 GCA_041668145.1 Bacilli bacterium
ATGACAAAGATCATTGAAGTGGTAAGCGCATATTGCGATCCGATATATTCGATAAGATACTTCAGGGCAAAGCTAGCAATAATAATGGCCACGCTGGCAATTAATAATTTAACGGTATTAAAATTGAAAATAGCTTTCTTGATCCACTTCCATGACATGGCACAAAGAAAAATAATGATCGCTAAATCAGTGACAGAAGTTCCGATTGCCACGCCGATAGCGGGATTACTAGAAAAAACATATTTTCCAAGAACGATCGATAAGACGATATTAATGGCTGTTCCTAACGCCATGGCGATCAAATAATATTTTTCCTTTTTCATTGGAAGTAAAACTTGACCATAGATAATGTTTCCAAAGGAATAAGTTAACATAATTGAAGCGAGAATAATTAAAACGAGAGGAGCATTCAAATAGCCATTGGATAAATCAGAATAATCATAAGTACCAGAAATTAAACCGCAGATAGGGAAAGCCAATATGCACATAGTGACAATGGCAGGAAAAACAACAAACATACATATATTCATCGAATATTTTGTCAAATTATTAAAGAATCGCTTATCATCTTTTTGATAATAAAAGGCGCTTCGCGGAATAAAAACTGTCGATAGAGCGGTCATCACGCCAATGACAATATCGATTCCTTTCATCCCTACGGAATAACTTGCCACTTCCGTTTTTGTCGGATCGATAAAACCGAGAATGAAGGTATCAGTTTGGTTATATAAAGAAATTAAAAGCGTAAGAGTGAATAAAACACCAAGAGGCTTGAGATATTCTTTAAAGTGATAAGGAAGAGTTTTCTTGAATGAAATATATCTTCTTACATAGTAGACATTAGCGATAGTGGTCATGACGGTGACGGAGATAGTAATAAGGGCATAAATTAAATAATCATCCGGTGTGCGAACAAACGCGACGATTAAAATGGCGGCAATTGTGAGCGCCACGATACTTCTCACGGCCATATAAAATTGTTTTTCAAGGGCAATGAAAACCCACTCAAAAGAAAAGACACCGGCTAAAAAGTTGAGAGCCAAAATAAAAACCAGCGCTTGTGAATTTCGTAAAGCGGGAATGGAAAAAACCAGCGTACACATGAAGCCAAAAGATAATATAGTGGCGATTAATTGCAAAAGAAAAAACATTTGAACTTTATTCGATAATTTCTCTTTATCGTCTCGGACTTTTACGCATTCACGAACTGCCAAATTGGGAATCCCAATTTTAGCGAGAATGAGAAAATAAGCGACAAAAGTATTAACCCAGGTATATAGTCCCAAACTGGCATCGCCTAGATAACGGCATACCCAAGGAAAAGTGATAAATGATAAGAAAGTAAGCACGATGGTACGAATAATGTTTACGATGACATTAACGCGGATGTTATTTTTCATTGCATTTATTATACAAACTTGTGATTAGATTTGAAATATCATCATTTCAAACAAAATTTAGCCTTCTCTATGATTGAAAAAACATTTTGTTTATAATGAGAACATGAAAATTCTCATCATCTGTCAGTATTATTACCCAGAAAATTTTGTTATCTCAAAAATTGCTGCCAAACTTGTGTCTTATGGACATCAAGTTGATGTATTAACTGGACAACCCAATTATGGGTATGGAGAAATTATTCCAGCCTATAAAAATATTAGGGAAGAAGTTATTGATGGTGTTAATGTCCATCGCGTCAAAATTATGCCGCGAAAAAAATCGCGACTCTCTATTATTAACAATTATCTTTCCTTTTGGAGAAACGCCAAAAAATGGGTCAAAAAAAGTCCAAATAAATACGATATCGTCTATTCAATGTCATTATCACCTGTCACTATTTTAGCAGCTGGCAATTTATACAAGAAAAAACATCACGTTTCACATATTGTTCATTGTGTCGATCTTTGGCCTGAGTCGGTTCTTGTTACCCATGCGGTCAGAAAACATTCGCTCATCTATCATTTTCTTTATTGGTGGTCAAAAAAATTATATTCCCATGTCGATGAAGTTTTGATTGGTTCCCCTTCTTTTGAAAATTATTTTGGAAATGTTTTACATTTTAAAGATATGAATATTAAATATGTTCCTCAGCCAAGTTTTGTGGAAGACAATCTCTCGCCGGCTTTTAATTTTGATAAAAATTATCTTAATGTTTTATATTGTGGAAATCTTGGAAGAATTCAATTGATAAATTTGATTCCCGAAGCGATGAAAAAAATGAAAGAAAAAAAGATTCGCTTTCACATCATTGGAATGGGCCCGATGAGCGATATGCTTATTAAAAAAATAACCGAATATCATCTTGAAGATAGCGTCATTTATTACGGACCTATTCCCGCGGTGAGAGCAAGTGCTTATTTTCAATCTGCTGACGCTTTATATGTTTCTTTGGAGGATTCGGGTTTTGTCGGCAAAACTATTCCAAATAAACTTGTTATGTCGATGGCTTTCGCTAAACCCATTATCGGAATGATTAATGGAGATGGACGAAAAATTATTGACGAGGCGGATGGAGGTCTTCTTTGTGCCGAACAATCTGCTGATGCTTTAGCAGCCACTCTGGAATCATTCAAAGCTCTCTCGAGTGAAGAAAGAAAAAGACTTGGTAATAATAACCTCAACTATTATAAAATGCATTTTTCTTTAGAAAGTGTCTCTCGACAAATCGAAGCTGAATTAATGCGAAAATCCCGCTAAAAAAATGTTTATTTTTTGACTAACAGCGTCTAATGAATATAAATTAAGAACCTTTTTCTGTGCTTGCACGCTCATTTTTTGACGTTGCTCAGGAGTCATTGAAAGAGCTTTTTCCATGCCTTCTAGTAAATCTTTTTTATCAGAGGATTTGCACCAAATAGCATCCTCAGAAAAGGATTTTTGAAGAATGCTGTTTCTTACCGAAATAGTGAGCCTACCGCTATATAGATATTCTAAGGTTTTACTAGGAATCGAAAAGCGATCCAAATCTTCCGAGAAAGGACGAGGATTAATATTAGCCAAGGCATGAGCTTCATAATGTAAAACATCCTCGACAGGGAGGATACCTAAAAATTGAATTCGCTTATCGTCTTTAATACTTTCATGAAGCTCTCTTAAATCAAAATGGTGACCGCATATCAAAAGATTAATATTCTCATTTTTTAGAAGTTTAAAAGCCTCAATTAGATCATAAATGCCATATCGAGACATCAAAGCTCCACCAAAAAAGAAATATGGTTTTGTTTCATCTTGGATTATCTCTAAAGGCTTATTTTCCACGAGACCTTCAATAACAAGGCTCGGTTTATTGTTGATATTAAATAATTCCTCTAATGATTTGGTTAAAGCGATATAGCCGCTCAAATTTTGGGCCTGATGGAGAAGGTACATTGTATATGATCGACGTGTACCAGAAATATTAGAAGGGGAATCAGTGCATATACCGATAACCGGTAAAGAAGTTTTTTTACCGATGAAATTAGCCAATTTAATTGTTTTAGGATTAATGGTATCAGCAAAAATAACCGCGTCATCAAGATTTAGATTTTTAATAATTTTTTTGGATTGGATTAAGAATGAACGATAACGGAAAAAGGGATTAACAGGAACTTTTAAATAATGATAAGTAATTTGATTAACTTTCTTGATTTCACCTTCAAGCTTTTTGATTCGGCATCGTGATTTGGAAAATGGGCGAAGCGAAAAAACTTCGACTTGCGCGATATTAGCTAAAGATCTAATCATTTTGTTATGGAAATTTTGATTAGAAGGATTTAAAGAAACCTTCCAAGCTTTTTGAAAAGAGGGATAATCTTCTTCATAAAGAGAAGTGGTGAAATATATTATTTGCATTTTATAACCTCATTAAAGATGTCAAGATGAACAAGCGCTGTTTTAGCGATGGTATTATTCTGCGCTGTTTTAATAGCGTTGGCACTCATCTTACCACTAATTTCATCAAAGGCCTTAAGTATTTCTTGTCGATCGCTAAGCGAAATTAAAAACCCATTAACGCCATTTTCAATTAAATGACAAGAACTAATCACAGAATTTGAAGAAATAACCGGCAAACCATTGGCCATCGCTTCGTTGGTGGTATGACCATAAATATCTTCTTTAGAAAGAGTCACAAAATAATCGCAACCTCGAAAAATTTTGAAAAGTTGTTCATGAGGGAGAAAGCTCATGATATAGACATTGGTCATTTTGTTTTCACTTATATAATCGCGATATTTGCTTTCTAATGGGCCGCTTCCAATCAGGAGTAAATTTTCTTTTCGGTTTTTAAATAATGAAATGAGCAAGAGATTATTTTTCCGCTCAATAAATTGACCGGCACTCACAAACAAAGGCGAGGCAGGAAGATTAAACTCTTTTTGGAGAGTTGCTTTTTCATTCTTCGTCAATGTTTTTGGTAAAATATCCTTTTCAAAGAAAGTGCTATAGGGATAATGGTAAATATCTTTTTCATCCGCTCCATAATGTTTTAAATACTCGTCAGCTTCGAGACAGGGAGAAATGTATTTAAAAGCGGAAGAGATAAAGTATTTCTTAATTCTTGCCTTAATTCTATTTTCTTTTTTAATAATTCCGCCATTAATATAAAGAATAAAAGGAACGTGATGTTTGTTTAAATAATGAATCGCTCTCATCTCGGTAAAAGTACTGTAGCCATTCATGATGATTAAATCGTACTTTTGATAATTTTTAGCAAGATATTTTTTTAATTCAACCGTGTTAGAGTTCTCTTTTGAAAAAGATCCACGCTTTAAAAAGAGAGGGTGAAAATGATATTCGTTTTCGGCATAAAAAGAATCGGGACGATCTTTAGCTTTTTTCCTTTCGAAAATAACATCGAGATCAATGGATTTTATTAATTCATTAAATAGTCGAACTTTATAAGGAGCCGGATGATTGAAAACAAATAATACTTTCATTGCTATCTTATATTATGCTTCTTTTTTGTCAGTTTCAAAAATGTTATCATTTTACTATGCAAAATGCGA
>JBAYDQ010000047.1:0-4805 GCA_041668145.1 Bacilli bacterium
ACGCTGGATGTGAAATGGAAATAACAGTTGAAGAAAATAGTATTCTCTCTCTTTCGTTTTTAGCAAGTGACAATATTGATAATTCTAAAATCACTGCAAATCTTCAAAAAAACGCGCAATTACTGGCTTATTTTGCTGATTTTTCCTTAAGCAAAGAAAAAATAAATGTTGTGATTAATTTGAGAGGTGATAAAGCCATGGCTTATTGGCATCTCGCCAGTCTAGCTGCAAATGATGATCATAAAGAATTTGATGTTAATATTTATCATTTTGGAAAAAACACCTCCGCTATTAGCGATAACTACGGCGTTTGCAAAGATCGTTCAAAACTTATTTTTTCAGGGTGCTCTTCTATCAATAAAGGATCGCACGGAAGTATGACTCGCCAAAACGCGAAAATTATGGTCTTCGATCAAGACTGCGACGCTATCGCTCGTCCTCTATTAAAAATTGATGAAAAAGATATTGAAGCCAGCCATGGAGCGGTCGTCGGAAAAATACCAGATGAGCATTTATTTTATTTAACCTCTCGTGGCTTGAGTGATTTTGAAGCCAAAAAGCTAATTACTTTTGGATATCTCAAGCCAATTATTAAAGGTTTTAAAGAAAAAAATATACAAGATCAAATTGTCGATTTAATTGAAAGGAGAATGTAATTATGAGTTATGATGTTTTAAAAATTCGTCAGCAATTTCCAATGCTCAAAAATAAATTGATGCAAGGAAAACCTCTCGTCTATTTAGATAATTGTTCAACTACTTTTAAGCCTCAATGTGTTATTGACGCAATCGATTCTTACTATCAAGACTTGACTGCCAATTCACATCGCGGTGATTATGATCTCCTTTATCATATGGATTGTTTGGTTGCGGAGACACGCCAAACAATTGCTCGTTTTGTCAATTGTGAAGCAGATGAAGTAGTGTTCACATCAGGCACAACTATGTCTTTAAATCAAATTGCCTTTGGATATGGATTTAAATATCTCAAAAAAAATGATGAGATTTTGCTTAGCGAAGAAGAACACGCTTCCAATGTTTTGCCATGGTTTAAGGTTTGTGAACTAACTGGTGCGATTATCAAATATATTCCCTTAACTAAAGATGGGCTTATCACTGCTGATAATCTTACGAAAACAATTTCGCCGAATACCAAAATTGTCTCTCTCGCTCATGTTGGGAATGTCTTAGGGAATATCAACGACATTCAAACTCTTACGAATATTGCTCATGCTTACGGAGCAATTATGTCTGTTGATGGGGCTCAATCGGTCCCACATTTGAAGACCAATTTTAAAGAATGGAATCTCGATTTTCTCTCTTTTTCTGCTCATAAGATGTGCGGTCCAACAGGAATTGGCTGTCTTATTGGCAAAGAAGATTTATTAAATAAAATGGATCCACTTATTTCAGGTGGTGGCAATAATGTTGATTTCTTCAAAAATGGAACGGTTGAATTTTTAGAACCACCCGCTAAATTTGAGGCTGGAACATTGAATCTTTCAGGGATTATCGGTTTTAAAAAAGCGGTGGAATTTATTGAATCAATCGGCGTGGAAAACATTCATGAACACGATAAAATGCTTATAAATTATGCCATCACAAAGCTTGAAAATCATCAAGATATTATTATGTATAATAAAAGTTCACAAAATGGTATTTTAACCTTTAATCGAAAAGGGGTTTTTGCTCAAGATGAAGCCACTCTTCTTAACTCCAAAGGAATTGCTGTTCGCTCTGGCCAACATTGCGCCAAAATACTTGATGATTATTTAGGATGCCAAGCGACTGTTCGCATGTCGACATATTTATATACAACGAAAGAAGATATCGATATTTTTGTCGATGCTTTAATTAATGGAGGTGACATACTAGATGCCTATTTTTCTCACTAATGACATGATGCGACAAATCATCATGGATCACTATGCCAATCCTCTTAATAAACATCAACCAACGAGTGATAAGTTCGAGAAGGTTCATATGCATTCCGACAATTGTATTGATGATTTAGATATTTTTCTTCTCGTTGAAAACGGCGTTGTGACGGATGCTTGTTTTGATGGTGTCGCTTGTACCATTTCCACTGCTTCAACGGATATAATGTGTGATCTTCTCAAAGGAAAAACCATTGAGGAGGCTAAGTATATAATTACACAATATCATCATATGATTCACGAAGAGTCTTTTGACGATACTGTTTTAGAAGAAGCTCTCGTTTTTATTAACACCTCTAAGCAGGCCGCTCGCGTTAGATGCGCAACCATCGGTTGGTCAGCGGCAGAGCAAATTCTTAAGGAAAAGAAATAAAATGGCGACCAAAGATATTAAATTTCAAGAAGATTTTAAATACGATTTTAAAGACAAAGATGTCTCTATTTTAAAGACGAAAGTCGGTTTAACAGAAGACACCGTTCGTGAGATCTCATCTTTGAAAGATGAACCCGAATGGATGTTAGAATTTCGTTTAAAAGCCTTCAACGCTTTTCAAGCGATGCCTCTTCCAAAATTCGGCGTCGATTTGACATTTTTAGACTTCTCTTCCTACACATACTTTACTCGTATTTCAAAACAAGATGCTCAAAATTGGAACGATGTTCCAGAAACAATTAAAAATACATTTACTAAACTCGGCATTCCTGAGGCTGAACAAAAGTTTTTAGCCGGTGTTTCCACTCAATATGAATCGGAAGTGGTCTATCATAATATGCTAAAAGAAATCAGCGATAAAGGAGTCATTTTCCTTTCGACAGATATGGGTCTCAAGTTATTTCCTGACATATTTAAAAAATATTTTGGCTCTGTAGTTCCTATCGCTGATAATAAGTTCTCTGCTTTAAATAGCGCTGTTTGGTCAGGCGGCTCTTTTATCTATGTACCAAAAGGTGTTCATCTCGATAAACCGTTACAATCTTATTTTCGCATAAATAATGAAAAAACAGGTCAATTTGAACGAACGCTCATTGTTGTCGATGAAGGAGCAGAGATTACTTATGTTGAGGGATGCACTGCTCCAACATATTCACGCGAATCACTACATGCTGCCGTCGTCGAAATTATCGTCTTAAAAGGTGGCAAATGTCGATATACAACTGTGCAAAATTGGTCGACCAATATTATCAATTTAGTCACACAACGAGCTCTTGTTTATGAAAATGCTCAGATGGAATGGATCGATGGAAACATCGGTTCACAGATGAATATGAAATACCCCGCCTGTGTCTTAGCAGGAGAAGGTGCGAAAGGAACGGTCATTTCTATCGCTGTCGCCGGAAAAAATCAACAACAAGATGCTGGAGCAAGGATGATTCATTTAGCCCCAAATACAACGTCCACAATCATTTCAAAATCAATTGTTAAGAATGGTGGTGTAGCAAATTATCGCGGTACTGTTCGCCATGAAAAAAATGCACGTAATTGTCGCAGTCATGTCGAATGTGATACCCTGATGCTTGATGAATTATCACGTAGTGATACAATTCCGACAAACGAAGTTAAAAATAATACCTCTTATATTGAACATGAAGCAACAGTCAGTAAAATTAGTGAAGAGCAACTTTTCTATTTAATGTCGCGCGGATTAAGCGAAAAAGAAGCCGTTCAAATGATTGTGATGGGCTTTATTGAGCCTTTCTCACGCGAACTTCCCATGGAATACGCGGTGGAATTGAATCAACTGATCAAACTGGATATGGAAGGTAGTGTTGGTTAAATGAGCGATTATGATGTTATCGTTGTTGGTGGTGGACATGCAGGCTTAGAGGCTGCATTTGCATGTGCTCATAAAGGTCATTCCACCCTTTTGTTGACTCTAAATATTAAGAAAATGGGCAATATGCCATGTAATCCATCAATTGGTGGATCTGCTAAAGGTATCGTTGTTCGTGAAATTGATGCCCTTGGAGGTATGATGGGGATTGGTGCTGATCATCATTATTTGCAAATGAAAATGCTCAATACCGGCAAAGGGCCAGGTGTCCAATGTCTACGCGCACAACAAGATAAGTTAGAATATCCTGAATATATGCAAAAAATGGCTCTTAATTGTCCGAATTTGACAGTTAAAGAAGGCATGGTGATAAATGTTTTACATGATGAATGTCATGTTTTTGGTGTGACATTATCCAATGGTGAAAAAATAACATCCCAAGCTGTTATTCTTACGACCGGAACCTATATGGAAAGTAAAATATTTCGTGGGCATGAAATTAAGGATGAGGGTCCAGATGGAGAAAAACCTTCTTTAGGATTGTCACCATATCTAAAAGATATGGGCATTAGTATTTATCGTTTGAAAACCGGAACTCCTCCTCGTATCGCTCGCGAATCGATCGATTTCTCACAAGGAACGATTCAAACTGGAACAAAAGGAGAATTAGGTTTTTCCTTTGAAACAAAAGAGTATGTACCTTTTGAAGAACAAATTCCTTGCTATTTAATCTATACCACTCCTGAAACACATGCTTTGATTCGTGCTAATTTGAAAGAAACAGCTCTTTATAGTGGATTGATTAAAAGTGTGGGTCCCCGCTATTGCCCATCTATTGAAAGCAAACTAGTTAATTTTCCAGATAAAGATCGTCATCAATTGTTTCTTGAACCAGAGTCTCGCTATACCAATTCCATTTATTTGCAAGGTTTCTCTACCTCAATGCCAGTTGACATTCAGGAGAAAATGGTAAGAACATTGCCGGGATTTGCTAATGCGCAGTTTCTTAAATATGCCTATGCGATTGAATATGACGCCATTCACACTGAAGAATTTGGTCCCACTCTCGAAATTAAAAAATGGCCAGGTTTATATAT
>JBAYDQ010000048.1:0-4767 GCA_041668145.1 Bacilli bacterium
AAATATTTTTTCACCCAGCAATTAGTGGGAGCGGAAAAATAGCGATTCTTATCGGTCGCTAATTCAATAACGAGGTGATGACGGTTGGAAATCTTTTCAATTTCTCTCACGATATCAGGAGGAATTACGTTGGCAAAAAGCAGGTCTTTGCCTAAGAAAACAACTCCCCCATTGGTGCAGATAATCCCATCAGGAGTAAAGATTGATAATAAGCCCGTGTGAACGATTGAATCGTAAGGACGAGCGGTGCATAAATAAACAAGAATACCTCGTTTTTGCGCTCTTTTTAAGGCTTCGAGGCTTTGATAATCCCAATCATGAAGATGATGGTCTAAGATGGTCCAGTCGATATCGACAAACAATATTTTGATAGATGGAACAACCATGCTTTGATTTTAGCATAGCGGGAAGAGAAAAAGCCATTTGAACAATAAAATTTTTTTATTGATGGTTTATGGTTAATTTTTTGATTAAAATAGAATGTAGTTATGAAAAAAATATGGTCAATTTTTGCCCTTTCATTCACATCTTTGCTCTTGGTTAGTTGCAATTTTTCTCTTTCGGATGGCGGAGATAATGACGACGACGAACCTATCGTCCCAGAATTAGTGAGCAGTGAAGCTTATAAACAGTTTTGGAATCCCGAGACTGAACTCACCTTTAACATTACGATGTCCTCCACCGCTGCCGAGTTCATGAATACTTACCAGACAGGAGGAGATTCCTCTTACTTTGATTACTTCGTCCCTTGCACTTTAACCTATTCTATCAATGGTGTAGAAACGACATATGATGAAGTCGGCATTCGCGTAAAGGGCAATTTATCACGCAATGTTTTTCTTGATAATGGACAATTTTCTTTAAATCAACTCGCCCATTTTAAGCTCAAATTTAACGAGACTTTTGATGGTGATGAATATGAAAATATTCCCGCTTTGACCTCTTTTTATAAAACTTGGAACGCCACGGCAAGAGCGGAGCGAAAAGAGAGAACTCTTTTTGACATGGAAAAAGTTGATCTCAAATGGAATCGTAATGATGATGAGAGCAAAGTCAAACAAAGTTATATGCTAAAAACGTTCCGCGATAACGGCGTCATCGCTGGCCACACGACTTTAGCAAATACGACTTTATCCACTGCTGGCAGCGCCTCCATCAATGCCACTTATGAAATCTTAGAAGTGATTGATAGTGTTTTAATGAAACGCAATTTTGATGTCGCTCACGCTGATGGCGATCTCTATAAATGCGCCTATCAAAATGCACCGGCAAACTTTTCTCCAGACTACACCGTTGGCCATCAAAGCGGAATTGAGGATAATACTGCCAATTATCATCCAGCTTATGATTTAAAAACCAATAAGACAAAAAGCAGTAGCCATACAAACTTATTAAATCTTTTCCAAGCGATTAACGATATGACCAGCAACGCTGCCACATTCAAAACTAACATCGAAAAGAAAATCGATATGAAAAGTTTCATGATGTATGAGGCCATTGCTTTTATCTGTGGCAATTTCGATGATTTCCGCAACAACGCTAATAATTATTATCTCTATATTTCTTCCGGTGATAATCTCACTTATTTTATTCCTTATGATTTTGATCGAGGTTTAGGAGCGGGTTGCGAAGGACGACAAAATTATATGACGACCTTCTCCGCGGAAAGCACGAAGATGCAATGCAGTGGAAACTGGCAAACTTGCAACCTTTTCTGGCGGACCATTTGTACTTCCACTAGCGGTAGTTCAGGACATGCCAATGTTGCTCGCGTCGAAGAATATCGCGCCGCTTATCAAAGCAACATCGAAAATCTTCTGAATGAAGGCAAAATCTCCACTGCTTCCTTTACTAATTATGTGAATAGTTTTCCTGATTCTTATCAAGGAAATGCGGCGGGAGCGGGATATAACAACATATCCTTTAGCGAATATCTCTCGCGTAAAATAACCGCCATTAAAGAAAATAATGCTTCTTATAATATCACTGTTTCATAAATGAAATAATCAATTGAATCAATTCATTTGTCGGTGAATGTAGTTAACAAAAAGAGCGATTAAATCACTCTTTTATTAATGACCAGTTATTATTAGTTCGCTTTTTTCTTCTTTAATAGATAGAAACTGCTAAGAGTTAGAGCTCCAACTGTGCAGATGATACCTGCTATTAGAACGGAAAAATTATTCGATAAAGAATTAGAGAGTATCAAACGTGATGTCAAAGTCACACCACTTATAAATGATAATTGACTCATAATCGATGAAACTGGAATATTGGCATCGGCGGTGATTGATGATTGATCCGTGTAAGTATAGATTGTTGAAGAACTAATATATCCCTTAATTGTTGAAGATAAAGAATTGTAATTTTGACAAATAGATGTCGCATCGGTAGAAGAAATGCCACAAATACTATCTTCTTTAATATCACCGCTCGCGCTGATGACCAAACGAGTGTTATTCAAATTATAGACAAAATCAGCCGCAGTTCCTCGCTCAGTATCACCAGTCGTTACATAATCGGCTTTGTAATAAATATTATCGCCAACAATACTCAAATTAGCTGTTTGAGAGCCAGATCCGGAATTAAAAATAATCGTGTCATCAATGAGTTGATTAATCGCAAGACGATAAAGACCACTACAATTATCAAAAGTTATATCTGAGGACAAGTCAGAAATCAAAGTTCCAGGCCAGACTCCTAATCCCATTTCTCCAGGATGAGAGGAATGAAATGCGTAGGCATAAACATTCAACCAACTACTAGAATTACCAAAATAGATATTTTCACTATTTTCGTAAACGAGAGAAGATTCGCAATTACCCCATGAATCATTACTGAAGAAATTAGCACTATAAGGTGTAATTATATTAGTATTAAAATATTCCCAGCGATTCCATTCAGAAGTATGATTAGCATCACTCCATCGAACAATCATGACATGAGAGGAAGAAGGATCCCATGTTGCCTTTATGACAGCGTTTCCAGAAGCCGATTCGTTATTATTAAATTAGCCCCTGGCCACGAAGAAGAAGAATCACCGCCCCAATAATGAATTGTATAATACGCTGCTGCGGAGCCCCAAATATTAGAATTCAATTCTAAATAAGCTGTGTTACTAACCGAAGAAGAAGCTTCAACAGGTTCGGCATTTTTTGAATTAGCTAATTGAGCACCAAGACCAATAAAAGAAGTAGCGCTCAAAAAGATGACAATTACAGTAGCGATAAATTTACGTGAAGCCTTTTTTTTCTTTCTCTTTTCGTTCTTAAAAAATAAAGATTTAAAAACAAGATAAACTATTATTTTATAAAAAGAAATATTTTTGACGTCTTTTTTTGATTATTCACTTAAATAGTGGACCAATAGCCGTCCGCTAAATTCCACCCCGTAATGGTATAGCAATTGCCATCAAACGTCAGATCACTCGTTTGATTCCACACATCAGTGGCACTATTGTCCCAACTGGCCACTGTGGCGGTATTCGCAAAGCGAACAAAGATAATATTGGTATAGATTTGAGTATCAATTTCACAAGAACAATATGTCCCATCACTAGTCAGAGTAAACCATGCTTGAGATTTCTCATTCCAGCAATAGGCTCCAAACCAAGCGTCATCAACATTCCACATATCTGGATTCAAAGATATTAAAACACTATTATTTTCTTCATCGTTTGGAACATCATTCGAATGTGAGTCACACCCCATCACTCCCAACAAAATAAGAGGAATGACGAAGAAAAAAGCTTTTTTGTTCATATTAATTCTTCCTCATTAAATATTTGACCATCCACCATCAGTGGCATTCCACCCAGTAATGGTATAACAATTGCCATCAAAAGTAAGATCACTCGTTTGATTCCACACATCAGTGGCACTATTTTCCCAGCTGGTTACTGTGGCGGTATTCGCAAAGCGAACAAAGATGATATTGCTATAAGCATTAGTGTCAATATCAGCGACATAATAACTGCTAGTCGAAGTTAATGTATACCAAGTATTGCTGCTGGTGTTCCAACAATAAGCTGCAAACCAGGCTCCAGCTTGATCCCATAGACCAGTGCCACCAGCATTTAAATAAATGGTTGTTAATTGTTGCGTGCCAGTCACCGACAATCCATTAATCGTGACGGTGCGACTTGTACCACCATAGGTATAAGTGCCAACGATAGATGTCATTCCTAGAGATAGAGATGGCCATATCACACTACTTGTCACATCAAGTGTCGAATTATCGCTAAAATGAGCGGTAATAGTTAATCCTGTCGTCACGAAAGTATTTTCTCCCTCATCGAGATTATAAGAAGATTTTACAAGAGTGCCGCTTGTGCTTAGCGAGACGAGACTAAGATTTGAATTACCATAATAAGCATAAAGAATAGTCCCATCTTCATTGGGAACATTGGTGTAATTAACCGGAGCGCCTGTTTTTTCATAGCGGACCCAACTAGCGAAAACACCTCGTGAACTAGCAATCGTGCTAATATCACTTTTTGTCGGAAGAAGACTACCAACTGGGGCGTCAAATTTAATCGTATTTTCGAGATATAAATCTGCAAAATTAGTCCCTCTCTGCCCTTGGTATAATCCGATTGATGATAGAACTAAGTAGGTTGAAACGTTGCTGGATTCAGCGCTGGCTATTACCGGTGAAGTTCCTAATGAAATAAAAAGAAGAGCAGCGAGCGATAGAATAATTTTTAAAAACTTATTTTTCATACCCATATCTCCTTATTTACTATAGACAAGCACGCTATAAGCACGT
>JBAYDQ010000049.1:0-4735 GCA_041668145.1 Bacilli bacterium
ATCACTACCAAAGAGGCTTCCGCTTTTAAAAGAGTCAATTCATAACCACGTAATTGGATTTCAAGAGGATCGCCCAAAGGAGCTTTTTTTCTTAAAGTGATTTCACAACCCGGAGTAATGCCCATATCAAAAAGACGACGGCGAACTTTACCTTCCCCGTTGACGATATCGACAATACCAGTTTCGCTAACACGAAATTCGCTGAGCTTTTTATTCATGACAATGATCCTCCTAGTTAGTCGTTGCTAACCGATGATTATTGTAGTGGTCATCTCCCGTAAAGTCAATATCAAAGTTAGTGTTTTCTAACTAAAGATATATTTCTATTTTCTTTTGAAGAATAAAAAAACATGGATTAGCATGCTTCATAAATAGATGAAGATTGTGATTAACCAAAGATAATTTCTAAAAACATCATGATGGCAAAGCCAACCATAAAAGCCCACATCGAATAATGGGTAAATCCATGTTCTCGCGATTCGGGAATTATTTCGTCAAGAGTAACATAGATCATCGCTCCGGCCGCAAAAGCTAATAACCACGGAGTGATAATCGCTAATTGAGCTAGGAATAAACCAGCAATAGCAAAGATTGGTTCCACCACTCCAGAGGCTGTTCCAAATAGGAAGGCTTTTCCTTTTTTCATCCCATCCCCAAACATAGGAATCGAAACTGCTGCTCCCTCGGGAATGTTTTGAATGGCAATACCAATGGCTAGTGATAAAGCGGAAGCCGCTGCTGCTGTCGCCGCATCATTTCGTAAGGCGAGAGCTAATCCACAAGCAAAACCAACGGATAAACCCTCCGGAATATTATGAATTGTCACCGCGAGGAAAAAACGAAAGTTTTGGCTTAAAGCTCGCGTTGGCAAGCCTTCTTCGGTATTTGTCAATTTATGAAAATGAGGAACTAATTTATCAAGAGCGAATAATAAAACGCCACCTAATAAAAAGCCAATCACGGGAGGAATATAACTCCAATTAGCATAGATGTTGCTTGTTTGACTTTGCTCAATAGAGGGAATAATTAAGCCAAAGACGGCGGCCGCCACCATGATGCCACCCGCAAATCCAAGGATTAAAGATTTAATTTTTTTGGAAAGACTCTTACGGAAAAAGAAGACGAAAGCGGAACCCGCTGTCGTGGCAACAAAGATCATGGAGATGGCGATGATAGAGATTAAAATGGGATAGCTCATATTCTTTTCACGTCTTATTCTATCTAATATTCTTTTTAAGTCAAAGGAGATGACTCATCTCTTTTTTTATTAATGAATTAATTTTTCATCAAAGTAATAAGATGACGATTTCTTTTGATTTTATTTTCTTGAACTAAGCGAGTTAATAAACGTGAGAGAGTTTCTCTTTGAAGAAAAAGAGCTTTGGATAAAGAGGTGACATTGGTATAGATGAGTTGGTTATTGTGCAAAAAGAGATAATAGAGAAATCTCTCCTCGGCATTTGCGAAAGATAAAAGTTTAATAGTGCTATTGAGTCTCTTGCTAAAATCCGATTGAATATTGAGATAATGCATCAGGAAATTTTGGTTATTTTGCAAGAGAAAAAGAAGTGATTTTTCATCAATTAAAGCCACTTTTGCGCTCTTTTTGGCTAAAATATTACCCAAATAATGCGGATTGGAAGAGAATAGTAAATTGTTGCCAAAGATATCGTTTTCCTTTAGTAAATTGTAGATAATTTCTTCTCCATGATAAGAATAAGAAGAGATGGATATTTCTCCTTCCATGACGATGCCAATCTCTCTACAAACATCATCTTCATGGTAAAGAATCTCACCTTTTTTTAAGGTGACGAGATGGTAATAGCGTTGTTCATCTTTTGATAATAAATAGATAAGATTTTCTGACATAATAATCGTTGTGTGACTATAATCACATTTTTATTATACATTATTTTCTAAAATAATTAGCGAGGTAATTAAAATGAAAAAACAAATGATCCTATTAACACTCACTAGTCTTCTTCTCACAGGATGTGGAAGCAGTACTCATGGGCTCTCTTTTAAAGTCTTGACACCTAATGGTGCTCCCGCCGTCGCTTTTTATAATTACGCCACGGATGCTAATTTTGAAACCAATGGTGTTCCTAGCAATATCATCAGTCAGATGATTGAAGATTCTCCTTACGATATGGTTGTCATCGATACGACCAGTGGTATCAGCGCAATTAATAATGGCGCTCCTTATAAGATGGCGGCCACTATCACTCTCGGCAATTTCTATATTGGAGCGACAGGGAATGACGCTAATGGCGTGATGGACGATGGCGATACCATTGTCTTATTTGGAACCGCCAACGCCGTTCCCAGCAAAATCTTCCACTATCTCTATAATGATAGTTATGATTCAGGTATTGAATATGTCACTAATGTCGCTAATGCCGCCGCATGCTTAATCAGTGGGACAAATGTCGCAACTGGTAGTTCCGTCGATTATGTTTTTATTGCTCAACCAGTTTTATATAAAGCATTAAGTAAGAACGCAAACGCTTCCATCTATCAGAATATTCAAACAGAATACGCTAGTAAGAGTGAAGGACTGCCCTTAATGCAAGCTTCTATCTTTATTAAAAACACCGCTAAAAAAAGCGAAGTTAATTCCGTTTTATCGACTTTGCAAAACGATATTCAAGATGGTATCGCTCATCCTGATAAAATTAAAGCCGGCATCGATTTAGTCACCGACAGTGAATTAGCTATTTCTCGTTTTGGTGTCGATAGCGAAACCATTTTATCGGTGATGGAAACGAATGGCTTAGGTCTTGGCTATCTTGATAGTCTCGATCATAAAAACGCAGTTGACGCTTATATCAGTTTATTCGGCATGGAGAATACTCTTGAAGAAATTTATTACCAATAAATATACTCTTTACGGATTAGGAGTTATTGCCTTCTTTCTTTTGTGGTGGTTTATCGCCCTCATCATCGGTGAACCAGTGGCTATTTTCCCCGATCCTTTCAACACAATTGCTTATTCATTCACTATTTTAGGAAAGAGTTACTTTTATGCGAGTTTAGGCTATTCTCTCTTGAAGTTAGTCATTGGTTTCGTGATTGCTTTTGCGCTCGCTCTCATCTTTGGGACCATCGCTGGTAATTCTCCCGCTTTCCAAAAATTCATGACTCCCATGATGATTGTTTTAAAAGCGATTCCCACGGTTGCAGTGGTCTTCTTATTTCTTGTTTTAGTTCGCGCTAACAACCTCCCTATTTTAACGGTTATTCTCGTTACCTTTCCCATTCTTTATGAGGCGACCAGTAATGGCATTAAAAACATCGATGAAAATATTATTGAGGCCATGAAACTTGATTGCCGTTCTTCCCTTCGAGGAAATCTTGAAATTAAATTGCCCCTAGCAATTCCCTATATTCTCGTTGGTATCGCTTCTTCTTTTGCTCTCTCCATTAAAATTGAGATTATGGCCGAAGCTCTCTCTGGTTTTACTGGTTATGGCTTAGGCGTAGCCATCCGTTACGCGCAAGAGAATAATCCGGGCAACATGGTTCCTGTCTTTGCTTATTCCTTTCTCGCCATTATCATCATGCTCATCATTTCTTTAGGAGCGAGCTTGATCAAAAATGCATTAAAAAAGAGGCTGTAATCGCCTCTCTTTTATTAATAAAGTTATTATTTACTTTCTTTGTCAGAAGCAGGAATAGTTTCAGGCTTTGAAACAACTTCCGCATCGATAATCTCCGCTTGTTGTTGACGAGTTGATTCTTTGAGTTGCGCTAAACGAGCAGCACGACGAGTATCGCGCTCCACTTGGCGGTCATTTTTCTTGGCGTAAATGATAAGAACGATAATAAGCAATAAAGCGCCGATGAGGAGAATGATAACACCCCACCAGAAATAGCCTAGTCCAAAGAGACTTTTAATGGTCGCATCCGCATGACTTAGAGCGTTACCAACTGGTAAGAAACGAGCGAAAAGTCCTAAAGTCATATAGGTGAGGCCCCATGCCATTAAGCCGAGGGTCACGATATAGGCAATCAGTTCAAAAACGGAAATTTTCATTTTGTTTTTCTTGCTCATAGTTTGTTCTCCTTTGAATATCTCGATTAAGCAGCTGTCGCTTTTTTCGCTTCTTCAGCTTCTTTGCGTGATAAATCAACCATTTCTTGGAAAGCTTTTTGGAAAGCATCTTTCCACATGGGTTCCACTTTAGCGACTTGCTCGTTCAAGCGTTTGTTGATATCTTCAAAAATATCTTTGAAAGATTTGTTCTCTCGACGATCACGACGACCTTCACACATCTCCACCACCGCGTTGACTTCATCGAGAAGATCGAGAGTGGCATTATCAGTGCAGTGAGCGTGAGCCCGTGAGAAGCGGACAAAGCCAGCGAGTTTCATCAATTCATTTTGGACGATAAAATTAGATTGAGGGGTGGGCTTGCCTTTGGATTCGCCCATCGTCTTTTGAAACTCAGCAAAAGCGGTCTCATAATCCTTTAAGACAAGCATCGCTAAAATGCTGCGATAAAGGCGGTCATCAAGGGTCACTAAATCAGTGATGATGGCTTCGCTTTCATTCTTCCCTTTGGCAAAATTAAGATAGCCATAAAGAATATCGCGAATCGATTCACTGATGCCAGTCACATAATCAAAAATTTTGATATGTTGCGTGTGATCAACGCGAATTTTGCCTTCTTCAGTCGGCACTAAAATGGTGCTGTCCTTACCATAGACTTCATCTAAGAGTTCTTGAAGTTTG